>CAJPSJ010000165.1 GCA_905373295.1 uncultured Campylobacter sp.
AATTCCATAAATGCCATAACTTGTGGAATTTAAAATTTTACCTTTGCTCGCGTTTGCGGCAGCTATGCTTGCGCAGGCAGTCGTATTTGCGTCCGCATCAAAATTCTTGCCTTCGCCGCTCTTGACGGCGTTAAAATTTTTATCTTTCTCGCCGTGCTGCGCGGTAGTGCTAAAATTCCCGCTACCGTTTATACTTGCGACAAAATTTTCGTTACCGCCCGCTTCGGAATTTTCCGTGGCTGCAGCGGAATTTTTGCCGCTATTTTCTTTAAAATTTTCACTTCTCGCGCAGGCTTCACATTCGGCTAAAATTTTATCCGCCAGTGCACCTGCAAAATCGGGATAATCCACGCTCGCTTCGGCACTATGCGTGCCAAGATCGACCGCTTCGTAACCTAAAGTGGCGAGCGCTTTTTTGGCTTGCTCTTTGGCACGAAAGCCCGCATGATCGCTCGCTATGAAAATTTTATTTATTTGCATTGCCGCTCCTTATTTTTGCTCATAGATTAGGCTCTCGTCGTTTTGCAAGGTATCGACGAAGCGCCCGATTCTCTCCCAGCGGATCTTGCGATCGGCATCGATACTAAAATAGGTAAACCACGGCTTACCGACGATCAGACGATAAGGTACCGGACCCCAGAAGCGGCTATCGGCGGAATTATTTCGATTATCGCCTATCATAAAATACTCATCCTGCGGCACTTTGATGTAAAAGGCATTGAAGCTTATCCCTGCAGCTTCGAAGCTGTGAGGAATTTCACTTAAACTAATGGGCTTCATAGAAAATTCACCCTTCTCAAGTGCGATTTTGACATTTGTTAGCATTGAGTTTCTAGCATTAGGGTCGTAGTGAATGCCCTTAAATTTATACGGCTCTTTGACATATTTTTCGCCACCCAAAATCACAATGTCGCGAGCATCATAGTTTGCGGCAATGAACTCATCTCCTTCATGCGGACGAAGGTAGAAATTATTCAGATCAAATATTACCTCGTCGCCGCCTACGGCAAAATTTCGCTTCACAAAGTGCATTTTTTCATTAAGCGGGTAGCGGAAAACTACGATGTCACCGCGCTTTGGACCCTCGCCACGGATGATATGTCCATCTCCGTCGCTATCCGGAGCCACCTGCCACTCTACAAAGGGAATATGCGGGGTCGGGATGCCGTAGCTAAATTTTTTAACGAATAAAAAATCGCCCTCCAAAAGCGTAGTACGCATCGATCCGCTGGGGATCACGAAGGCCTGCGCCACAAAAAGAATGACAAATAAAACGACGATAACCGTCCCCGTCCAACTTGATAAAAAGTGATAAATTTTGCTTAGTATTTTCATTTAGGCTCTTTGTCTTAAGCGATTTTTCGCCGATTTTATCGTATTGCTCAAAAGCATCGCAATCGTCATCGGTCCCACGCCTCCGGGCACGGGCGTGATGAACGAGCATTTTGGCGCGACTGCGTCAAAATCGACGTCGCCTCTTAGCTTGCCATCCTCGCCGCGATTGATCCCCACGTCGATTACTACCGCACCCTCTTTTACCATATCTGCGCTCACAAAATGCGCCCTACCGACCGCCGCGACCAAAATATCGGCATCTACGCAAAGCTGCTTTAAGCCTCTCGTCTTGCTATGAGCGATCGTGACTGTGGCGTCGGCATTTAGCAGCAGGCTAGCCATCGGCTTTCCTACGATATTGCTGCGACCTAGCACGACGGCGTTTTTACCCGCTATCTGCACGCCGTATTCCTCAAGCAGGCGCATCACGCCAAGCGGAGTGCAAGGCACAAAACCATCCGTAAGCCCGCTAGTAAGCCTACCTACGTTTATCGCGCTAAATCCGTCCACGTCCTTTTGCGGGCTTATTTTTTCTAAAATTTTATTCGTATCGATATGCTTCGGAAGCGGCAGCTGCACCAATATGCCGTCGATGTTTTCGTCCTCGTTTAAATTTTCTATCAGTTCTAAAAGCGCCGCCTCGCTCACGTCGGAGCTCAAGCGGTGCGCTACGGAGCGGATCCCACAGGCGGCGCAGGCTTTCTCCTTGCTCGCGACATAAGTCTTGCTCGCCGCATCCTCGCCTACTAAAATCACCGCCAGCGCGGGCTCTACGCCCCTTGCGGCAAGATCCGAAGCGGCCGATTTGATCTCATCTTTTACCTTCGCGCTTATGCTTTTGCCGTCGATTAAAGTCATTTAAAGCCTTTTTGAAAAATAAGGCAAATGTTACCCTAAAATTTATAAAATTTAGATTTATTCAGCGGGATTTTATGGGAATTTGAAAGAATTTTAAAAAGAATTTCGTCCTGAATTTAAGCCTGCTCAAATAAGCCTAAATTTTTATCGTCATTATAGACGGATGGACACCTTGGCGCCGCTACATTTAGACCGAGACGCTGCTAAGGCTCGTATTGCAGGCTTGAGAGCTTTTGTCCACGAATGAGCAAAAACTACAATGTTTCCATTTTCTCGCCGTTAAACGTCTCGTATCGCGCCCGCCGCGCAGTATACGTTATGCGTAATAGTAGCCTGTATAATGGTAGCTCGGTGCCTTATTTTGCTTTGGCTTTGGGACATCTTGCGGTCCGCTCCTAGAGCAGCCGCATAGAAACAGCGCCGCACACAGAAATAAAACGATCTTTTGCACCATAGATCCTTTCAAAATCTTTATGATTTTATCTTTGAGTGGTTTTGAAAATTTACAAAATTTAGAAAAGCGCTCTAAAAATTTGCTCCACTTTGGAATTTAAAATTTTGGCGAATTCCAAAGACACAAATTTTGTCAAAATTTAGGCTTCGCCCAGCTTATAATCTCGCGCAAGAATCAAAATTTTGGCGACTCAAATCGTATTTAATGCGACATTTATACGACGCGCGCCGTGCAATATCGCGCAAGACTTCGCCTCGCTAGCCGAAATACCGCGCCAAACGCGCTGCGAAATATAACCTCGCCGCTTTGGAATTTTAAAATTTCGCCGAATTTTTAAAGCGCCGCGTTTAAAATTTACTCGTTGCGCAGTGTTTGCAGCACGTCGATCTGCGTGGCTTTTTTGGCCGGGTACCACGACGATAGCGCTACGATAAGCACCGCGCCGATTAAAATCATCGCCAAATCGCCCAGCGAGAGCTCCATCGGCAGCTTTGAGCTTCCGTAAACGTCGGCCGGCAGATTTACGATATCGAAGCTTCCGAGCAGCCACACGCCGAATAAGCCCAAAATGAGCCCGAATATGATGCCGCCGCCGCCGATCGTGGCTCCGAGCGCGAAAAAGGTCCTTTTGACCTCCTTTTTGCTAGCGCCCAGGCTAAGTAAAAGCGCGATCTCTTGGCGACGGTTCATCACGGTCATCAGAAGCGAGCTCACTATATTTAAGCTCGCGACCAGGATTATCAGCATCAGCACGATGAAAAGCGCGCGCTTTTCAAGCGCAAGGGCACTGAAAAAATTGCCGTTTTGCTGCCACCAGCCCACGGCGTTGGTGCCGCCGGGAAGGCTTTTTTTGATGCGCTCCAGATCCTTAAACGGATCGTTTGAAAAAACATGCACGCCGTCGAAAGTCCCTTCGTCGTAGCCTAAAATTTTGGCTAGATCGCTCGCGTCCGCGTAAGAATACGCCTTGTCGTAGGCGATCAGCCCGGAGCTGAATTCCGCGCGCACATCGAAGCGCTTCATCTTAGGGATCAGCGCAAAGCCGCCGGGATCGCTCTTCGTAAAGATCATCGTGATCTTCTCGCCCTCATCCAGCATAAACTCATCCTTGATTCCGCGCCCTATCATAATGCCGTAATCCGTTAGATTAGTGTCTTTGGCTCCCGCTGCGACGACGGAGTTGATCCGCTTTTCGTCGTTTAAATTTACGCCGAAAATCAGCCCGCCCTCGAGCTTCTCGCCGCTTTTAGCGATGACTTGCGAGCTGATGTAGGGGCTAAAGATCAGATCGGGAAAGTCCGCTCGCAGCCCCTCCACGTCGTCTTTTGAAATGCCGCCGCGAAAGTGGCTGTGGATCGTGATCGGGTAGTTCATCGTAAAGAGCTTGCGCTCGAATTCTTTATCAAAGCCGTTCATTATCGCCATTGCGACGATGAGCACCGTAAGCCCCACGCCGACGCCCAAAAACGCAAGCAGCGCCGAAAGCGTAATAAAGGGCTGAGAGCGGTCGAATCTGAGATATTTGAATAATAAATACTTTACCAAAAAACCGTCCTTGTAAAATTTCACATAAAATTTAGCGTTAAATTCTATGTGAAATTTTAAGTATTTTGGAATTTTAAAATTCCAAAAACAGGCTCCACGCCTTGGAATACTAAGTTTTAACTAAATAGAATTTTACCTAGGTGTGAACTATAATTTTAAACACTCTTGAAATGTTTCAAATCCCAACGGGACAAAATTGAAGTTAAATTTAAAGATAGTAGAAGATGAGCCTTAACTCCCAGCGGGATAGAATTCTACTCTATTGTTTCTTGCACTTTGCTTGATTGCTAGCCGGTTTCAAACCGCAGCGAGTTTTAAAAATTTAAAATCGCGCCAATATCTCTTATACGCAATAAAATTTGTTCCAAGAGATATCGGGCACGGCAAACCAAACAGGCC
>CAJPSJ010000166.1 GCA_905373295.1 uncultured Campylobacter sp.
CATTCTTCGAAGCTCGACATTATCTTTTCTTTGTCCACCCCGCTATCTAGCAAAATTTGTTTGCAAATCTCGGCGGGATTGTCGGTATTAGCCGTTACGACCGCCGAAATTCTAGGAGCATTGCCGCTTAATTGGTCCGTTGCCAAAGCTCTGACGGCTAAAAGTGCAGTATGTGGATAGAGAAAATCGTCGCTAATACTTTCCTCTAAATACTCGAAAAAGCACGCGGAGCCGTAGCGGCTGGAGGTTTGAGGCTTCGCGTAATATCTCACCCTGACATAGTATTTTGACGGCGGGAGATTGTTAATTTCAGCCGTTCGCCTGATTGCGGAGGTGCTTGCGCCCTCGATTTCATTATACGGTTCGCTATACACGGGTTTTGCGTAATGATCCCAAACATATTTTTCTAGAGCCCGTCTAGTGCGAAACATCCTGCCTTTTTTTGTATAGGGATCGGTAAATATCCACGTATCGTGATGCTCTCCCTCTCTATAGGTTATGTAGTCGTTCATATTAAAATCTAGTTTATACGATACTTTTCTCTCGCCTAAAGTGGTCCAATCCGTGCCGTTAGGCGAATATTCTATTTGCAGACTTATTTTATACCCGCTTATTCCGCCTTGGTCGTTAGCGTAGAAAATTCCGTTAGGCATCGCTAGGGTTATTTTTAATCCCGTTACTGCGTTTCCCTCGGTTTCGGACAGAGAGTAGCTCATATCGGGATTTAGCTTTTTGCCTACGTATTTATTGACGCGCGTATCGTTGAATGCGTCAATTATCGCCTGATTGTCGTCGCCGTATCTTATTTCGTGCGTTACGCCCGCGAAATTTCCTATCGGCTCGCTATTGATCTTGATCTCTTTTACGCTCTCTATTTCGCCGTCATTTAGGGCATACAACCCGTTAAAATATTGCTTGTCGTCTTTTACGTCAATGTATGATCCAATCATCGGCGGCGTGATTTTATGCGTGCCGTAAATTTTAGGCACTACGGCCCCTTGAGTAACTTGATTTGTGGGTGTGTTCCAGCCGTAGGTATTGGAGCGCTCATATGTTTGGCTATCAAAGCCGCTTAGTTTAGAATTTGCCATAGGCATTACGGCGTTTAGTAGTAGTCCACCCGCGATCATTATCGTTCCCGCGATGATCGCGGAGCCCGCCGCCGCGCTTACACCTAACGCACTACCGAGCGTCGCGCCGTATGCTGCGCCTGCGCCGTATGATACGACCGTGATTACGATCATTGCGACAATACCCAATATCTGCTTGCCGCCTCCACCGCCGCCTTTAGGCACTACGGCGATATTCACCACATCGCCCGCTTCTATCTCGAAAAAGCCCTCCATAATCTCGCTATTTTTAGAAATCACAAGGTCATAAATTTCATTGTCATATTTCAAATCTTTTAAAATTTCGTCGATATTTTTATAATCGCATTTGGTTTCTATCGTCCTTGCTAGAGGGTTTAGCACGTTGTGATAAGTAATAATTTTATTCGTAGTCATAATACCCCTCCACTAGCTTTTCATAATTCTTAATCGGCTCTATAATAGCCCCGGTTTGCGCCGTCGTATGGAGGATATGGTTTTCGTCTATCATATACCCGAAGTGGGTTACGATCTTTGGATGCGCCGCGTCGTATCGCAAAGCCGCGCAGACGCCGCTTTTTTTCTCCGTGCGGTGCCAGCGCTTTGAAATTTCGGCAAGAAATTCCGCAAAAACCATCTTTGCCCGATCGTGCGGAGCTCTTGCCGGCGGGATGATCACGCCTCGCTCGATTTCGTAGCATTTTCGCACCAGCGCAAAACAATCCATCTGTGAAAATGGCGTGCCGATCAGATCGCGTATCATTGTTTATATCCTCCCGCAATTCCCAAGAAGCCGCCGAAGCGCTCGGAATTTCCTTTCGCTCTGCAATCGGCTAGGGTCTTTTTGCATTTACCGTCCGTGCCTTTATAGCCGCACTGATCCCCCTTGAAAGCAAACATACAATAGTCCTTATACATCTTTCGGGGCGGATAGCTCATACTAAAAAGACTATTGGTGCCTAGCGTAAAAGTTACATAGGAGCTATCGCTTGAAAACTCCGTGAGTTCAAAATTTTCGCTAAAAATTTCCTCATCCAAATCATTTGAATTTATAACATAGACGATCGCCTTAATCGCCGAATTGCCTACTCCGTGAGTTTTGAGATAGTTATCATACGCTTGGATGTATTGCTGCATCGCGCGACTGGTGTTGTCGATTTGAAGCTGAAACGTAGGGGTTTCGCCTTTTGCCGCCGATAGCTCGCCGATGCTAAACGGAAACGCCACATATTCATTGCCCTTAAATGTGATATTCTCGCTATTGTTTATCACGCGCACCGTCGGAGTATCGGGGATAAAAATTTCAAGCGCGACGAGCAAAACTCCGCCGTTTGAAATGTCATTTAAATCCTTAATAGTAGATAGTTTCATACTTCCGCCAAATCTATTTTAACGGCGCTATAGCCGCTCTCGTTATCCGTGATTTGCAGCTCATCCATCGTAAAAACACAGATTTTCTCCTCGTCATACGGATACTTAAATTTAAACTTCTGCCCTTGATTTTCGTTAAAAAAATCCTGCAAAATTTTAAGCTCGTTCTGGTCCACGCTTGGGTAATTGAGCGAATATGAGGCTTTGGGGCGCGTCCATTTCTTACGGCTAAAGGTGTATCCGCTCTCGCTTTGGCTGCGATAGGTCGGGTTTCGTATAGTTCTAGTCGATCCCACGATTATCGGCGGTGTAGTAGGATAGGTATTCATTCAATCCCCTTTATGTAGTCCTCAACCCTTTTTGGGGTCTGGCGATACAGCAGGCTTGCGCGTAAATTCTTAGCCGCCTGCGCATAATCTCCCGCCTCTATGCAGCTTAGGGTGTGATGAAAACCCATAAGCCCCGCAAGCCCTAGCTGATACGCCATTTCGGTCAAAACGTCTTGCACGTTTTGTGGCTTATTCTGTAGCCACGGCAAGCACTGAAAAACCCGTTTTTTGAGCTTTTTTAGCTTGAGATTTAAAATTTTATCCGCCACCTCTTTACTCATCGGCTCGGTCTTGCCATTATTTAGCGCTAGCTCATCAGGGCTTAGCGCCGAGACCAAAAAGCCGTATCCTATCGTAGCCTTTCCGAGGCTGTCTTTGTATATGTGATCCCGAAAGCCCTCGTGAGCTTTGATGTTTTCTAGCAGGCTCATATCCCCTCCTCGTTTGTGATCTCTATGAATTCTATGTGTTTGCCTATGCAAATTTTGAAAAACGAATTGTATGTCCGAACGGAATTCGTAACTCCCGCGGCGCTGTATCCGTCGCCTACGAGTATACACCCTGCAGTATCTTGCGGGAAATTGCCCGGATGAATTAGAATGTAGCGAGACTTCGGTACCGACTCGTTCCACAAAAGCGGATACATTCGCTTCTGGCTCGGGCTATTGTGCCACTGCATTTGATACCTGCCTGCAGGTATGCGTCTATCCTTGCCGCTCTGCGTAGTATCTGCGCCTGCTGGCTCAAGGGTGAAGCACTCAAAAAGCCTCTTTCCGTCGTCCGTGATCGTAAGTTTTCCGATCGTGCCGTCGGGGATGTTTTTAAACCTATTTATCTTGATCTTCATATTCCGATCCTCCAAAATCCGTATCTTTTAAATTTTTAATCTTCTTTGCCAAGAAGCTGTTTATCTTCGCTCTGACCCAATCTGCGCCGAACCAAGCCACCGCACCGCTTAGGGCTATGCAGGTCTTAGGGCTGCCCGGCATAAACTCGCTCAGCACCGCGTAGCTCACAAATGCAAACAGCATTGATGAGCCCACTGCTACCAGCCACGAGATAACCTTTTGCCCGCCAGTTCCTCTCAGCTTCATATTGCCGCTACCGATACCGAGCATCGAGCCCAAAAAGCTTATGATCCCTACAAGTATGTAGTTCCACACTTCTTTATCGATCCCCCACATCTACGCACTCCTTGAGGAGCGCTTCGCAGGTTTGATAGTATTTTGCCAGCTCGACCGCGCTTTGCATATTGTCTGGATCAAATTTGGGCTTTTCGGGGAGACTTACCTTACACTTTGTCGCCATAAAAACATCCTTGTATTCCGTCCTCACCGTCGGCGCAGGTTTTGCACACCCGCTAAGAGATACGCACAACGCAAGCCCTATCAGAAAGAGAAAAAACCTGATGATATACTCTCGCTTGTGCCTAGCAAGAGCTTTGCGGTAGTTTTTGTCCATCGTAAAAGTCTTACGCAGAGGCTTTGAATACTGCGGCATATATAGTTGAGCCGTTTTCATCTACTAAGCTCCTTAAAAATTCTTTCGTAAAATTTAAGCTTGCTTTCACACTTGCTATCTTTTATCGGCACCTCTATCTTTTCGTATTTCGTCTCCACCTTTTTTTTAATGATCGGCTCTGCGGCTTTGAGCTTTTCGTTTTGCAGAGCGATCTCTTTAACTCTCTCGTTTTGCAGATCGATCTTTGCGTTGCAAGCATCCAAATTTGAGGAGCTGATGAGCTCTTGCGTTTTGGCGAAAACTAGGTCTTTGTTCAGCTGCTCGATTTTGC
>CAJPSJ010000167.1 GCA_905373295.1 uncultured Campylobacter sp.
GGCGCCCGAAGTGCTAGATGAGAAATGCCCGCAGTGCGGTAAAAATTTGATCAAGCGCAAGGGCAGATACGGCGAGTTTATCGCTTGCGAGGGCTATCCGAAATGCAAATACTCGCGCAAAATCGAGGGTGCGGCGAAAGAGAAAAAACCGCTCGTCTCCACGGGCGTCAAGTGCCCGAGCTGCGGCACGGGCGAGATCGTCGAGCGCTTCTCAAGACGCGGTAAATTCTACGGCTGCACGAACTACCCTAAATGCGGCTTTGTGAGCAACTACGCGCCGATCGCGCGCGCATGCCCGCAGTGCGGCAATTCATACATGCTCCGCAAAGAGCTGAAAAAAGGCAACTTCGCCGAGTGCCCGCAGTGCAAGCTTAAAGAAGAGATCGATTGATAATAGGCGTCATCTCAGACTCTCATCGCGAAACAAAGATCGCTGCAAGCGCCATAGAGTGGTTGCTCGCGCGCGGAGCGGATCTGCTCGTGCATGCAGAGGGCATCGTCGAGAGCGAGACGCTGCGACTTTTGCGACAAAGCGGCAAGCCCTATTTCGCGGCACTATATTATAATAAGACGCCGATAGCATTTAAAACAGCGCCTTATAATAACAACCAAGCGTTTACCGAGTTTAAAAATGACTTCAACCTACGGGGTGAGCCCTTCTGCACGGAGTTTGCCGGGCTGCGACTAAAAATAATGCACCATCCGTTTTATCTCTTTGACGAAGAACCCGCGACGCAAAACGAAGCAGACGGATTAAATTTAGACGCGGGCGCGGATCGCGCGGTAAATTTTCGCATGGATTGCGGCGCGGGCCTAGCCAAAAATTCTAGCTTTAACGACGAAGCAAATTGCGGCATGAATTTAGGCTCAAACTGCAGAGCAGATCGCGGGGAAATTTTAGTTGCAAATTCTAAAGTAGCGGATCACGCAATAAATTTAACCGCACCGAGCGTGGGCTTAAATTTGACTGTAAGTTCAGGCTCGGACGCAAACGACGAAGGCAAAAATTCCGTCCGAAATTCTAAATCAAATTTCTCCGCCGCAAATTTAGACATAAACCCGTACTCGGGCGCTACGCGAAATTCTACGCCGATACGAGTCGCAAGCGGCGTGGCATATCAAAGCCCCGTCACAAAATTAGGGGCTGAAAATCCCATCGTAGATAAAAATTACCTGACGGCGGCGTATCGAGGCTTTATTACGATAAGCTCGAGCTACGACGCACAAAATTTTACCCTTTATTGCGGCAAAAATTCCGACCGAAGCCAAAGCGAAAATTCTGCGCCTGCAATCCTTAATCAAATCTTAGGCGCTCTTATCTCGAGCAAAAATTTCTCTCCGAGTTTCGCCGCACCCAATCTAAAATCTGCGCTACGCAGCGATAAGAATTCTATCCAAAATCTCAGCGGGAATTCCGTTCAAAATTCTAATTCCGCAGCTCAAGCCACGCAGGATTTAAACTTTGTGGCGACATATAAAAGTTCGATTCTCACGGCGCCTAGCGCAAAATCCGCTTCACTTCAAAATTCCGTGCTGCCTCAGAATTTTACCTCCTCGCAAAACTCCGTCTCCTCGCAAAATTTCGTCCTACCGCCAAACTCCGCGAGAGAGGGCTGCGAAACGCCACTCGGATACATTAAAATTTACGATCGCGTCCGTTTTTTCACTGCGGTAGCGGATTGCTACGTCACATCGATGGATTACCAACGATACGGCAGCAGCGAATTGAAGCGGCTCATCAATAAGTCGTCGCGGAACTTATCAAAAAATGACGTATCAGCAGGTCATCGCGGCGTGACGATAGATAAAAACGCTACGGTGGAGTATCGGCAATGTGCGGCGGTGAGTTATTGCTACACGGCAGTGAATCAAAACTCTTTAGCGGCGCAAAATTTAAATTTACGGCGCGCTCGTGCTAAATCCGGGCAAGATTTGCGAGCGCAAAAAGCGGCTTTTCGGTTTACCTGCGTTGTGGTGCAAGAGCAAAAATTGCGCATATTTCGTCTCCGTTCGCAGCGCAAAGAACTATGAAGCGACCGAAAGGAAGTTTTGAAATGATACGAAAAAGCCCTGGTCAGCCAGAGAAAATGCTAGAAGGATGCGAAAAAATTCTAAAGCAGTGCGGAGAAAATCTAAAAGGATGCGAGGCCAAAGCGTATGAATGAAATTTACGTCCTAATCGCGCTATCGTTTTTGATATTTGCTTCGCCCTTTTTGGCTAGCTTAGCTAGAATTCCGCTCTCGCCCATGGAGATCATGCTTGGCATCATAGCCGCAAATTTAGGGCTTTTGCCGCCAAGCGCGACCTTCGATCTAGCCGCTCAGATCGGCTTTTGCTACCTTATGTTTTTGGCGGGCTGCGAGGTGGATTTCCGCGCGCTGCTTGCGATGCCGCGCAAAATTTTGCGGCTGATCCTAATCTTTTTGGCGCTGCTTTATATCCTAAGCGCGCTTGCGGTTTGGGTGTTTGAACTGCCGCAGATGCTTATCATCGCAGCACCTCTGATGAGCGTCGGGCTGCTTTCGGCGCTGTATAAGGAATACGGCAAGGATCAAGCGTGGCTAAACCTCGCGATGCCCGCGGGCGTGATCGGCGAGATCATCAGCATCGCCGCCCTCACGGTGGGCGGCATCTACCTTAAAAACGGCTTCGGCGTGGAGATGGCGCTTCATATCGGCGCGCTTTTGGGCTTTTCGGCGGCCGCCTTGGCGGTTTTTAAAGGGCTTGAAATTTTATTTTGGTGGTTCCCCGCGCTAAAAACGGTCATCATGCCCAAATACGACAAAAACGAAAAGGACGTGCGATTTGCGATGGCGCTGTTTTGCCTCATCTGCGCCGGAGTAATGCTTTTAGGGCTTGAGGTCGTCATCGGCGCCTTCATCGCAGGCACCTTTCTGCCGACCTTTTTCTCGCACAAGGACGACCTCATCGAGAAACTATCGTCGTTCGGCTTCGGCTTTTTGGTGCCGATATTTTTCATACACACCGGAGCCGTGATCAAGCTTGAAGCGCTCCTTATGCCCGGAGTGATGAGCTTTGCCGCAAGCCTAGCGGCGCTGATGTTTGGCATCAGACTGCTTGCGAGCGCTACGTTTTTAAGCACCTTAGGGCGCAAAGGCGCGGCGCTTTTCGCTCTATCGCTATCTATGCCTCTGACGCTAGTGATCGCCACGGCGACGCTCTTTTACTCCACCGCCGCGATCTCGCAAGAGATATACTTCGCAATGATCATCGCCTCGCTCATAGAGGCGCTAGCGTCGATGATTTTGATAAATTTGATTTACAAGAAATTTTAGGGCGGGAATTTTAAAATTTGAAAATTACAGGACTTTGTAATTTTATAATTTCAAAATTCTGCGAAATTTTAGAATTCTATGAAATTTGATTTGGTGTGGGATTGAAATAGAGTTAAATTTAAAGCCCTATTTTGCGCCGCGATCGGTTAAGTCTTGTAGTTCCATAGTGTAGTTTGGGATTTGCTCCCACATGCCATCATATCCATATGTTTGCAAAGCATTGTTTAAAAGTATAATTATTTCATCCCTTGAAATCAATTTAGTTTGTTTTGGATTTAGATCAAGTAGCTGCCAAATTCTATGAAATTGCTTAGGTCTTAGCGCTCTGTCGATGTCATAATCAAGGATAGCTTCAATAATTTCACCTTTATAATATAAAATCCAAATAGCTTTAACAAGAGTTCCATGTTCATATTCGGGATCGGGGAAATAAAAGATATCCCATAGCCAACAATCAAGCTCTCTGTTTATCACCCAATCTTGTTTATTGATAAAAACTTCGCGTTTCGGATTATATTTGTAGTAAATTTCACTCAATCCATACTTCTCATCATCATCTTTAGTGATGATTGCATTTTCAAACGCCATTCTTTCCTCCTCAAGAAATTTAATAATCTTAGATTTTACGCCGCAATCGGTTAAATCTTGGAGTTCCATAGTGTAGTTCGGCTCCTCTCCAAACAAATCACGATCTCTATATACCTCTAAAATTTCTTTTAGTAAATACATAACATCTTGCTTACTAAGATTTTGCGTATGATTTGGTTTTAAATCTAGGAGTTTCCAGATTCTATGAAATTTTTCTGGTTTTAAAGTTCTATTTATAATAATTTCATAATCCATAATTACCTCTAGTAATTCATCATTATAATATAGAATCCAAATAGTCTCTGTACTAAGCGCATGATCAAACTCATTACTAGGAAAGTTATAAAGACACCACATCCAACAATTTCTACTTTTGTCAATAGTCCATTTTCGTTTATTAATAAATTCTTTATACGGCGGATTATATTTATAAAATATTTCACTCAATCCATACTTCTCATCATCATCTTTTGTGATAATTGCATTTTCAAACGCCATCTATGCTCCTTGAGATTTAAAATTTAGCGTGCAGGCGGAAATTTCAACTGCAAATTTTATGCGGATTTCCGCGACGCAACCGAAACGGCAGGCATGGAAATTCCCAACTCGCGCGCTAAAAGATAGACCGGCGAGATTGCTGCGACCGCTAACTCCGCTCGCCGC
>CAJPSJ010000168.1 GCA_905373295.1 uncultured Campylobacter sp.
CAATTTAAATTTAGATTTCTTAAATTTAATGCTATAAAATTTTAGCCTTTGCGGTTACGGATTTTATTTTGAGTTCGTAAATTTTCGTGCGCTTTAATGATGCTCTGGAGGCAAACTCTACGCGCGACATATAGTTTGGGGTGTATTTTTCGCAAAGTATCCGTAGGGCGTAAATTTTACGCTCGTCATCTAACACTTCGTTTGCTTCGCAAACGGCGATCGCGCTGCGGTACTCCGTCGTATAAACTCTAGAGCCTAAAGCGGCAGCGTCGTTTGCGATAGATCGGTATTCTTCGTCGCTTGGGGTAGGAACGCGGTTGTAGCTAACAAAAACCGCCGTTACCGCGCGTCCGTTTTGAAAGAGTTTCGCCTTTGTGCCGGCAGGCGCGCCGTGGATATAAATAACGTCTGTATCGCGCACCGGCGAGATAGGCACACTAAAAATTTCGCCGCTCTCGTCTATGCAGCTAAGCGTAGCGTATTCGCTCTCGTCGATTATTTTTAACGCCTCATCTTCGCTTAGCTGCCTATCTCGTCTGCGCATTTAGTCCATCTGGTTGCGTAGAAA
This sequence comes from uncultured Campylobacter sp., assembly GCA_905373295.1. Taxonomy (GTDB): domain Bacteria; phylum Campylobacterota; class Campylobacteria; order Campylobacterales; family Campylobacteraceae; genus Campylobacter_B. Next base: position 569 of record CAJPSJ010000168.1, read on the forward strand.
TGCGGGCTCGTCGAGCTCGTCGTAGGTTTCGTCTCCGTTAAAATCGCCGCTACTTACCTTTTGTCTAGAAAAAATAGAATTTCGACCCATGCTCTCTAAAAGCGCCTTCCTGCGATCTGCTACGTTATCGCTGGCGACCTGCTTTTTTTCCTCGATGCTCCTTTCAAAGCCGGTGGCGATGAGAGTAACCTCGACGCGGTTATTTTCCATCTTAGGATCGGTGGTAGTGCCCCAAGTAACGTCGGCATCATTATCTACGGTATCTTCAATGATATTCATCGCAGATTCGATCTCAAGCAAGGAGCAATCAGGCGACATCTTGAAATGCACTAACACGCCCATAGCGCCGTGGATGGAGGTATTGTCCAAAAGTGGAGATTGGATCGCGCTTTTTAGCGCTTCTTCTGCCGCGCCATCGCCCTCGCTAACGCCGATACCCATAAGCGCTAGGCCGCGGTGCGTCATTACCTTTTTGACGTCGGCATAATCGACGTTGATATCGCTATCGCCGGACTCCAAGATCACGGAGATCATGCCGTTTACAGCTTGAAATAGGACATTATCTACGATCTTAAAAGCATCTTTTAGGCCGGTTTTTTTGTCGATGATCTTTAATAAATTTTGATTTGGGATAACGATTATGGAATCGCACTCTTTTTTAAGCTCTTCAAGACCCTCTTGCGCTAGTCGCATGCGTTTTTTACCCTCAAAACCGAAAGGAGTGGTGACGACGCCGATAGTTAGCGCTTTTTTCTCTTTCGCAGCTTTTGCAACGATAGGTGCAGCGCCCGTACCGGTACCACCGCCTAGACCGGAGCCCACGAAAACGATGTCGGAGTAGTCTAAGCGGTCCTTAAGATCGTCGTAGTTCTCCTCTGCAGCCATTTTAGCAAGCGCTGGATCCATACCGCAGCCAAGGCCTTTAGTGGTGTTTTCGCCTAGTAAAATTCTAGTATTTGCGATCGATTTTTCTAACGCCTGCGCGTCGGTGTTAGCCACCATAAGCTCAACGTCGGTTTTGGTAAATCCTTCGCGGATCATATGATTTATCATGTTGCATCCGCCGCCGCCGACGCCGATAACCTTCATCTTGGCACCGTAGATGCCCTTTCTTTCTTCCATGCTGTATCCTTTCACGAGTATCTCCTTAGCTTAAAATTTAAAACCAATTTTTCATAGACGACCAAATTTTACTGAAAAAATTCTGTCCGTCTTTTTTTGGAAGTTGGATATTTAGATCCTCCTTCTTAGCCGCACCGCTATCCGCTCTGACGCCCTCTTTTTCTATCGCCTTGCTGACCTCTTTTTCATAATATTCGTTCACATTTCGTTTCGGAGCCTTATTTATAACTTCGTCTTTGTAGCGGAGTTTGCCGTTAGAGTCCATCTCGTAAGGGGTAAATTCGCCAAAGCCATACATGCAAAGTCCTAGTGCGCAAGAATTTGAAATATCGTCTGCGATCTCGTGTAGGCCGCCCACGCTCTTTGCTCTTGCGACCCTAACGGAAGTGTTATCAAAAACTATCGCCGCTAAATCGCGCACGTCGTCTAGCTTTGCCATGCCGCCGGTGATCACGATACCTGCACCTATGCGGTCTTTATAGCCACTTCTTTCGATCTTGTCGGCTATCATATCAAAGGTCTCTTTAACGCGAGCAAGGATTACTTGCGAAATGATCTCAAGGCTTATTATGTGATTTTCCGATTCGCTATCTCCTAAAGCAGGCAATTCAACTTCGCTATTGCCTTGATTAATTAGATCGTTGTAGGTGATCTTTATGTTTTCCGCATATGGAAGCGGTGTGTGTAGGGCGCGCGATAGATCGTTAGTAACGTTATTGGAGCCAAACATCACAACATCGTTATAACGCAAGGAATTTCCCAGGTGGATGACTATATCACACGTAGCGCCGCCCATATCGATCAGTACGACACCTAGCTCTTTTTCATCCTTACTAAGCGTAGATATGGATGATGCGTAGCCTGAAAGGACGATGTTATCTACCTTTACTCCCGCCATCTCAACGGATTTTTTCAAATTTTTAATTGAGCTTTCTGGCGCGATGACGATATGCGTAGATACCTCTAGGCGCGTGCCGCTCATACCGAGGGGATCCTCGATGTGTTCCTGCTCATCAACTCTGAAATCATACGGAAGCACATGCAAGATTACGCTATCGCTAGGCACATTAGCCTGAGCTTCGGCAACCTGCATAGCGCGCTTTATTTCATCCAGCCCGATCTCGTTTTCCATGGTTATGACACCGCGAGATTTGACGCTTTTGGCATATGAGCCAGAGATCGATATAATGGCTTTATCATAGCTTCTACCAGCGCCTTTTACTGCTGCTTTCACCGCCTGCTTTATTGAGCCCGCGGCCTGCTCTATGTTTGTTATGACGCCCTTTTTGATACCTAAAGTATCGGCTCCGCCAACGCCTAAGACCGTAAAAATGCCATCATTTTTAGCGATTATCGCGCGAATTTTAGTTGAGCCTATATCTAGACCTAAAATATACTCACTCACTGTCTTTACCTTTAAAATATCTTTCGGTTTTATAGCGCTTTTCTAGCATTTTGGTTAGATCGTCTTGTAGATTGGAATTTAATAACGCGGTTATTCTATCGGTGACGATCGTTTTTTCTTTATCTATCTCTTCGCTACTTCCTAGGCTCTGCTGTGAAATTTTATACACTACGGCTTTGTCATTAAACATCACTATCCCTTCTTTCGCGGGCTTATTAAACATATCGATAAGAAATTTATAAAATTCGTCATCGCTTAGCTTGGTGTTGTTTTTACTATTTAGAGATAAGGTGCCGAAATCTTCGCCTTTGAAATTTTTAAGCGAATCTTGAGCTCTTTTTTCAAGTAGCTCTTTACGTTTCTTCGTTTCAAATTCTTTAGAAGCCAAAGACTTAGCCTCTTCAAAGCTCATCTGCCTAGGCTGTTCTACACCGTTCAGTTTAGCAATCAGATATCCGCCTTTGTACTCGAAAGGCTTTATGACATCTCCTGGCTTTGCCACCTCAATCTCAGATATTGGAAAATTGCTAGCCGTAGCAACTATAGTTTCATTAGTATCAAGCTTGCCTTTTTTAATCTCCAGATAATCCTTTGTAGCGTCTTTTTTAACCTGATCCATTCGGTAATCTTTTAAGACGTTAGGTTTAGCTTCTGCAAAATCCAATAGTTTATCATCCAGGCTTCTATACTCACCTCTGTGCTCTTCATAAAATTTACTTAGTTCCGTCTCATTCACGTCGGCTTTACTAGGCGCCACAAAATATGTTCCTAGAGTATATTTTTTCTCAGTCATAAAATGTGATTTCTCGCCTTCCCAAAATTTCTTTAGCTCGTCATCGTTAAAAGTGACGTTAGCGTCTGCGTAGATTATCTCTGCAGAAACTTTATCCTGCATCAGCTGCGATGCAGCAAATGCTTCTACGATCTTAGGGCTAGGCGTTATTTTTAGCGCTTTGCCGAGCTTTTCTAAAGTTAGAGCCTTTTGTAGATTACGCTCAAATTCCTTTTTAGTAAGTCCTGAATTCCTTACGACATTATCGTAAAGTTCCTTACTAAACGCGCCGTTTTCTTGGAAATTCGGCGAGCTTACTACAAACTCCGCGACATCTTTATCACTAGCCTGAACGCCTAGATCTTTAGCAAAATTTAGAAAATATGCCTCGCCGATTAGCTGATCTACTGCGATCTGATCTAGATGCATATTTTTGGCTTGTTCTTGAGTAAATTGCCCATCGCTCATAGCACTCAGCCTGTTGTATAGTTCGGAATATTTTGTGTTTAGTTCTTGATTTGTTATAGAGATTTGCCCTACTCTAGCGATTGAGCCTGCGCGGTTAGCGTTCATATCATATGCGCCCCAGCCGACGAAGCCTGCGCCCACGAAGGCTATCGTGCTTATCCAAATAGTCGGTATAAGCGACTTCTTATGCTTTTGCATCCATTCTATCATC
>CAJPSJ010000169.1 GCA_905373295.1 uncultured Campylobacter sp.
CTGCGCCGCTACTTTACGGAGGCAGCGTAAATGCGGAGAATATCACAAAAATTTGCGCGATAAAAGGCTGCGACGGGGTGTTAGTGGGGACGGCGAGCTGGGACGCCTCTAGCTTTTTGGAACTTATACGCGTCGTCTCGCATCGCTATACTTCGTTGCCTTAAAATTTTGCTCGGTCATTACCTAATAGGGTAACTCCCGTCGCAAAATTTTAAGTCGCCTAGTCTAGCTTCGCGATACTGCCGCTATCGAATTGCGTTTAAAATTTGGCGTTTCGCGAGATTTTGCGAATTTTAATTTGTAGAATTTTAAGTCAAATTGCGAAGGACTTTAAGATGGATTTGAATGTTGTTGCAGATTTTGCGACCAAGACTAGGCATGTAGCCTGTCGCAGGGAGCAAAATCAAAACTCATTCAAAGACGCTTAAAAGCCAAGCAAATTTTAAAGGAGAAATAAATGATTTTAAAAGGCAAAAAAGGCCTCATCGTCGGCGTCGCTAACGCCAAATCCATCGCTTACGGCATCGCCGAAGCTTGTCACGCCCAGGGTGCGCAGATGGCGTTTACTTACCTAAACGACGCGCTGAAAAAACGCGTAGAGCCGATCGCTGAGGAGTTTGGGAGCAAATTCGTCTATGAGCTCGACGTAAATAACTCCGCTCACCTTGACGGTCTTGCGGATCGCATCAAAGCAGACCTTGGCGAGATAGATTTCGTCGTGCATGCCGTGGCCTACGCGCCGAAAGAAGCGCTAGAGGGCGAGTTTGTAAACACCACAAAAGAAGCCTTTGACATCGCGATGGGCACGAGCGTGTATTCGCTACTAAGCCTTACTCGCGCGGTGCTGCCGGTGCTAAAAGAGGGTGGCTCGGTGCTAACTCTAACCTACCTCGGAGGGCCGAAATTCGTGCCTCACTACAACGTTATGGGCGTCGCAAAAGCAGCGCTTGAAAGCTCCGTGCGCTACCTAGCGCACGATCTTGGCGCGCGCGGTATCCGCGTAAACGCTATTAGCGCGGGCCCGATCAAGACGCTTGCCGCAAGCGGAATCGGCGATTTTAGGATGATTTTACGCTACAACGAGATCAACGCGCCGCTCAAGCGCAACGTCACGACGCAAGACGTCGGCAAAAGCGCGATGTATCTGCTTAGCGACCTAGCTAGCGGCGTGACCGGCGAGGTGCACTACGTCGACTGCGGCTACAACATCATGGGCATGGGCGACGTGGCTACCGACGCCGAGGGTAAGACGATCCTTGCGTGGGATGCGGCCAAGGTCGAATAAGCGGCGTGCAAAAAGGGCAAAATTTGACGCGCACGGTATAACGAGGCTAGGCACAAAGCCATAGCGGAGGGCGGCATAGAGGGCATTGCCGCCGTTTTGCGAAGTGATGACGAGGCCGAGAAAGCCTCGCTTCTGTTGTGTCTAGATTATTACCTTGATCCCTACTACGGCTGCACGCTGGCGCATGAGAGCGAAATTTTCGCCCTTTTGCAGGAGCTGCTTCTGAGCGAGCGCTCACAAGCCATCAGAGGCGACATTTTGCAGCTTCTGGGCGATTACTGCGGCGATTTTAGCGTGCTGCGAAGCAGGATTTGCGAGGCGTCCGGCGAGCTTTTGCCGGGTATCAAGCGCTTGATCGAAAGATAAATTTAACGACCGGCGCGCTTTCGTGCACAGTAATTGCGCCGCGGCGAGCGGTAGCGAAATTTGCCGCGCCTCCGCGCACGCCCCTTTTGCCGCGAAAATACGGCAGCGTAAAATTTAAAAGTTGAAAGCGGCAATGAAAACCTTGGATGAGCAAGGAGCTCGATCTAGCGAGTATACCTAAAAACGGCATGGAAATAGAGGATTATTTCAGGGCTGTTTTTGAAAAAAGCGGCAAAAACCGCTATAAAGGAGCTTAATGAAAAAGGATTATATCTGCGTATTCGACTGCGAGACGATCCCAGACGTAGCGGTGCTGGTGCGGGTGCTGGATGAGGACGCGATCGCGGGCTGCTTTGAGCTTTTCGATAAAAAAAGCTTCGCAAAGCTTCTTGACGCGCAGCTCTCGCAAAAGATCGGCGGCGAGAAGCAAAGCGCGTCTTTAAATTTTGCTGTAAATTCGGCGGAGCAGAATTCTAAAATAGAAAATTCCGAGCAAAATTCCGCGCCTCAAAATTTTATGCAACAAGACGTCGTGCTTCAAAGCTTCGCCAGTGAAAATTCCGCTGAAAATCTCGCGCAGAGAAATTTTACGAGCGAAAATTCCATGTCGCAAAATACGGCGCCCAAAAATTCCGCATCGCTAAATTTAACCTACGACGATACCGCGCCTCAAAGCTCCGCAGCACAGGGCGCTGCGGTAGAAAATTCCACGCCCCGAAGCTCTGCGCCTCAGAATTTCGCGGCGGAAAGCTCTACGCTCCAAAACTCAAAGAGCGAAAATCTCGCTTTAAATTCCGCGCAAGATCCCACGTTAAACGCGCTAAATTTTAAAATTTACGGCGAGCAATTGATCTTTAACGCGGATAAAAGCAAAATTTTAAACCACAAATTGCTCTCGCTGAGGGCGATGGAAATTTTCAAAGAAAAAACCGGCAGCGAATTCCTGCCCGTCTGCTTTCACCGCGTCGTTAGCATTAGCGCCGTGATGGCGGACGGATTCGGCAGGTTTTTGCGCGTCTCGACGCTTGATGGCGAGAACGAACGCGATAAAATCGCAAAATTCCTAGCCTTCATCGAGGATTTTAATCCGCGGCTCGTGAGCTTCAACGGGCGCGGGTTCGATCTGCCGATGATTATGGCGCGCGCGATGTGCTACGATCTAAGCGCCGCGGCGTATTTTGAGACGAACGATCGCGATAACAACAAGAGCAAATGGGAGAACTACCGCAGCCGCTACGACGGGCGGTTTCATCTGGATCTGCTCGATCACATCAGCGACTTTGGCGCCGTTCGCGGGCTTAAGCTCGATCATATCTGCGCTAGCGTGGGCTTGCCGGGCAAATACGACGTGCACGGCGATCAGGTCCTGCAGCTGTATTACGCAGGCGAGCAGGCCAAGATCGACGAGTACTGCAGATCCGACGTGCTCAACACCTACTGGCTGTTTTTGAAATACGAGCTTTTGCGCGGCAAGATCACCAAGGATGATTATTTGAATTACATCGCCGTAATGGGCGAATTTTTGCAAAAAGAGTGCGCGGGCATGAGCTACACGCCCGTTTTTTGCGACTTTATAGAAAGGGAGCTGGCGGCATATGCGAAGTGAAATTTTTAAAATTTTAAAAGGCGCGGTTTTTGCTGCGCTATTTTTGGTTTGCGGCGCGGTCGCGGATGAGGCTAAATTTAAACCGATGCTGCTTAAAGAATATGTCCCTGGCATGAATATCACGGGCTGGGTCGTTAGCGAGAAGCTAGACGGTGTGCGCGCGATCTGGGACGGCAAAAATCTGCGCTCCAGGCGCGGCAAGATCATAAACGCTCCTGAGGGCTGGAGCGCGGGCTTTCCGCCGTTTTTCGTGGACGGCGAGCTATACACGGCGCGCGGAGAGTTTGAGCAGCTCGTCTCGATCGTCTCTTCTAGCGTGCCCGCTGAGCGGTGGAGCAGGGTGAAATTTTACGCGTTTGATCTGCCGAAGGAGCAGAAAAACCTAAGCGCGAAGATGGAAATTTTAAGAAATTTTATCGCCTCAAGCGGCGCGCAAAATTTACTCATCGTGCAGCAAACTCCGGTAAGCACGCACGCCGACGTGCAGGCGTATTTTGATCGCGTTATCGCAGCAGGCGGCGAGGGGGTCGTGCTGCGCGATCCAAACGCGCTTTATGAGAGCGGCCGCAGCGATAAAATTTTAAAATACAAAAAGACGCACGATAGCGAGTGCAAGGTCGTAAAAATAAACCCCGGCTACGGCAAAAACGAGGGCAAGATGGGCTCGCTTAGCTGCGTGGATCTACGTAGCGGAGCGAAATTTAAAGTAGGCACGGGCTTTAGCGACGAGATGCGGGCAAATCCGCCTAAAGTAGGCACGATCATCACCTATCAATACCAAAACCTAACCCGCGAGAAAAAGCCGCGCTTCCCCGTATTTTTGCGCGTGCGACCAGCGATTTAATCTAAGGGGCTATAATCGCGTATTTTGATAAATTTGATCCGAAGGAGAATAGATGAAAATTTTAATTACAGGCGGCGCGGGATACATCGGTAGCCATGTCGCAAAGGCGCTTTTAGAAGCAAACCGCCACGACGTCGTCATACTGGATAATCTTTGCAAGGGCTCGATGCGTGCGATCGAGGCACTTCGCAAAATAGGCGAGTTTGAGTTCGTGCAAGAGAGCCTAGAAAATACCCCCGCAATCGAGAAGCTTTTTAAGCGCGAGAAGTTTGATGCGATCATTCACTTTGCGGCGTTTATCGAGGTTTTTGAAAGCACGCAAAATCCGCTAAAATACTATTTAAACAACACCGCCAACGCGATGAATTTAATCGCGCTTGCGAACAAATACGGCGTGAAAGATTTCATCTTTAGCTCCACTGCGG
>CAJPSJ010000170.1 GCA_905373295.1 uncultured Campylobacter sp.
ATTACATCATTTTCCGAATACTTTGAGCGCTCCGTCATCATATATCTAAGCAGCTCATACCTAGAGCTGTTTAATAAAGTCCAATCTAAAATAATCTCATCGTAACAATAATTATCCATATGCTCTAGGTATATTTTCTTATACTCCTTCAACGTATCCAAATCCTTACGGCAGTCATCGTATTTTTTTCGAATACGCTCATCGCCCGGAAGCCCTGCTAAATCGTATTTAAGTAGCAGATTTAGCATACTCGCGTCATATCGCTGCGGCAGCATCTGATAGATGGAGCAGTTCGGCTGCCGCTCATCTTTGCGGTGTTTGAGCGTAAAAGCAATACAATGATCGTCCGTCCAAGCGGTAATCTCAGGTCTTACGCCGCTACTGAGCATAAGCTCCGTCATCTGCAAAAATCCGCCTGCTACGGCGTAATAGAGTGGATCGGATACCGCACTAGTACCTTCACTTTTAGGCGTTATGGAATATGTCTTTACCTGTGCGTCGCTAGTAACAACCAAATAGGAGTCACCGTATCCAGGGTCTGCAAGCCACGGACGAACATATTTAACGCTAGAAAAGCTAGCTCCGTGCTTAAGTAGAACTTCCACGGTGGCGGTAGAGTTATTTTCGATAGCATAGCTTAGCGCCGAATGAGAAAAATCGTCCGTGCGGTTGATATCCGCTCCGTGATAGATCAGCTCCTCGGTGGTGTTTGCATCGTTGTAAAAACTGGAATACATTATCGCCGTTATGCCAAAATGCAGCGGATCGCCCGCAGTGATGCGCTGCTCTCGCATAAATGCCAGAATACGCGCAGTGTCCTTGGAGCGCAAAAGCTTGCAGAAATATTCCATTCGCTCATCGCCATGCACTACGCACTCGTCCAAATCTAATTCAGCGCCCAGCCTTTCATACCGGTACCTCGCTCGTGCAGCGCGATCCTCGTCCGTTAACGGCGGATTGGAAGAGTTGCCGGAGGTCGCGGCGCGGCTCGCCGTGGAATTTTGCGCGGGCTGAGTTTTGGACCTATCCATAAACGCACTGCCTGCGATCAAGCAAAATATGCCTGCCGTAACAACCAAGCACGCTATGATGAGCTTGGATTTTATCTCTTTCAAAGCAACCTCCGCAAATAAAATGACAAATACTACCGAGTGTGAGCTTAGCCGAATATAAACGGGCGGAATTTCACAAGGTAATTTCGCTCGAGCGGAATTCGCAGGGCGAGGTTTAAGAGAGTTTAGGCGCAAAATTTTGCATACGGAATTTTACCGATAGAATTCCGCGCAGAAATGCCGCAGGTGCAAAAATTTTACTGACGAAATTTATCCCAGCGGCATGCGGTTAGAATTTCAACAAGCGCTTCTACGCATAAAATTTAGCGCTAAAATTACGCCGTATTTGCACTCGGTATCGCTACGAAATTTAATGACGGCACCATAAAATATTGAAATTTTAGTTTTAAATTTACCGCCCCTTCGCATATCCTCCTAGATAAAAACCGTATAGTCCTTTTTAATATAGTCTATATTTATATTTTTCTGTAGAAAATACTCTCTAACTTCGTCGTAAATTTCACTACTATACAAATAAATCAAATAATAGTGTGCCGCTATGGCAACGGCATTGTATAGATACTTACCATATCCAGGTCTGGCGACTTTTATAAACGGGAAAATTTTAAATCCCTTTAAAGAATGGTTAATATAGAAATAGACGATTAGTTTTAGAAGCATATTGGTTATATACATAAAAATTAGCGCTACCAAGAAAAGACCCAGAGAACCGACACATAATACAACTAGCACAATAAAAGATGAGGTGCGAAAATTTTCAGTTGAAAAATTTCTACGCAATACTTCCTCTTCCACTTTGCACTGCCTTTTAACGACCCCTTTATCTAAAAATTCTATGTATTGATCGGTAAATCTTATTTCGCGTTTATTGCGTATTACGGTAAAGATATAAGTAATAACGGCGATCGGTAATAGCGCCATGCAGGACAGCAAATATTCGTAAGTATTGATATATCCGAAGTCTATAATATCTCGAATAAGAAGTAGCGGCAGACCCGATACCGGAAGAATTATAAAAAGCCGCGCATAAACAAAAAATTTTTCATAATTTTTGATGATTATCGGCTCTTTGTCGTAATCTCTAGCCTTAGAATTTTTAAATAAAATAGCATTGTCTGAATGCAAATTTTGAAATTTTCTACCGCGCTCTGCGTTTAAATTTAGATCATCTGAATTTTGATCATTAGAATTTAAAGCCTTGGAATTTGTAATATTTAAATCTGAGGCATTGAAATTTGAAGCATTTGAATTTGAGGTATCGGATTCTGAAGTATCAAAATTTAAGGCATCAAAATTTTGAGCGTCAGAATTTTCTTGCGATCCTTGCTCTAAATTTTGATGTCGTTCATTTAAAATTTTCTTTAGCTCTTTGGGCTTTGCTTTGTTCATCCCTATCCCTCGCTAGCAATCTTAAGCGATTTCGTATTTTACTTCTTTATCGCTTGGGATAGTATTAAATTTAAAGCTACTTCACTTGTCTGACCCAAGCATTTTGGAATTTGTCTATCGAGATAAATTTATAAATTTGGAAGATAAATTTAAGCGGGAAGAACCCGCTTAAATTTTATTTGCCGCAGCCGCATTTGCCCTGAGCGGCAAGCTTGCGGCGGATATAGGCGATTTTGCTTTGAAGCGGAAGGTGCTTAGGACAGTTGTCCTCGCAGCCTAGCAGCGTCATACAGCCGAATACTCCGTCATCATCGCCGATTAGTTCGTAAAAATCCTCGTCGCTGCGTTTATCCAGCGCATCGATCTGAAAGCGCGCTATGCGGTTGATACCGACGGCGCCGATGAAATCCTTTCGCATTATCGCGGTACCGCAGCTCGCCACGCAGATGCCGCACTCGATGCAGCGATCCAGCTCGAAAACCTCCTGCGCGACCTCAGGCTCAACCTTCTCCTCAAGCTTAGAGATGTCGGTTTCGTGATCGGTATGGATCCAGCTCTCTACGCGTTTGCTCATCGCGTTCATCCAGTTGCCCGTATCGACACTGAGGTCTTTTAGTAACTTGAAAACCGGAAGCGGCATAAGCTCAATCACGCCGTCCGGATAATCCTTAGTAAGCGTGCGGCACGCAAGCTGCGGCTTGCCGTTTACGAGCATACCGCAGCTACCGCAGATACCCGCGCGACAAACGAAGTCGAAGCTTAGCTCGGGATCAAATTTTTCCCTAATCACGTTAAGCGCGATAAACAGCGTCATTCCGTCGGTCTCTTCGATCTCGTAAGTAGCGAAGTGCGGCTTTGAAATTTTGCTTAGCGGATTATACTTAAATGCCTTTATTGTTATTTTTCTACTCATATCCTATACCTGCTCTTTCGTTAGGTGCTTTATATTTTGGCTGCAATTCATAATGCATCAATGCCTCTTGAATTTCATATCTGCCTTTGCCCTCGGCTTGCATTCTCTCGCGAATTTCATCGACCTCTTTTTGGCGCACGGCGCTGTCGGGATGCTCGATGATATTGCCTTTGGCGCCGTATCCGCGGAATGCAGGCGGCATCTCCATCTTCATAATATCAAGCGGCTCGTAGCTTAGAGTAGGCATAGTATCGCCCTCTTTCCAGTTTGCAAGCGTTCGTTTTAGCCAGTTTAGATCGTCGCGTTTCGGATAGTCCTCGCGGAAGTGCGCGCCGCGGCTTTCGGTGCGATCAAGCGCACCCTTGGCGATACAAAGCGCAAGCTTTAACATCTTCGGTACGCGGTAAGCCTCCTCAAGCTCAGGATTTCCGAAAAGCTCTTTATTGCTTACTTTGACGTCCAAGGACTGCTTGTAAAGCTCCTCGAGCTCTTTTACGGCTTTGGCTAATCCCTCGCCGGTGCGAAAGATCGCGCAGTGCTCCCACATCACGTCTTTCATCTTGTTTTTGATCTCGAATACGTTAAATTTACCCTCTTTTTCAAGCAGGCTTTTCATATAGTTTTGCTCTTTATCTACGAATTTTTGTATATCGTGCGTATTGATATCGACGTCGTGTCCTTGGCAATACTCCGCGAAATACTCGCCCACGATCATTCCTGCGACGACGGTTTCGGCGACGGAATTTCCGCCCAGGCGGTTAAAGCCGTGCATATCCCAGCACGCAGCCTCGCCGGCGCTAAATAATCCCGCCAAAGTCGGACTCTCGCCCGTAGCTTTTGTTTTGATGCCGCCCATCGAGTAGTGCTGCATAGGAAGGATCGGAGCCCAGCCCTTGCCACGCTTCCTGCCCTGCTCGTCGGTTATTACCTCGGTGTCGGCAGGATCGATTCCGTTGAAAATTTCGCAAATTTCTTGCACGTCGCGTAAATTTTTCTCGATATGCTCGCGTCCGAGGATCGATATGTCAAGCCAAACGTGCTCGCCGTAAGGGCTCTTTACCCCCTTGCCTGCGCGGATATGCTCCATTATGCGGCGGCTTACGACATCGCGGCTAGCAAGTTCCTTTTTCTCGGGCTCATAATCCG
>CAJPSJ010000171.1 GCA_905373295.1 uncultured Campylobacter sp.
CGCGTGTTAAAAAATAAGTCCCGCCAAGCCTGAAATCCTCAAATTTTACAAAATATCCATTTGATCTGCGCTTTACCAGCGAATTTTTGATTTTCAACCGAATTTCACTTCAAATTCGCTAAACTGCGCCGAAATTTTAGCAGGCCGGTGCAAATACGGCGCAAAACAGATCATTTAGCGAGATTGCCGCATGGATAGCATTAAATTTTACCTAAACGATTACGAAATTGAGGGCGAAAGCTTTACCGAAGTCGTCGTTACGATAAACGATGAGCCTTTGCTTGAGCTGATTAGGCAGTGCGAGCAAAGCTTTGCGGCAAAAGAGGGGCAAGCTAGCATCGCGGGAGACTACGCATATTTAAGCTTGATCGATTTTGAGGAGCTATTTTTAAGTGCGGCGCTTGAGGCTGATCTGGCGCAAGATGAGCGGGACGTCGTGCTACTGGGCTGTCCGTGCGGGATCTGGAGCTGCTGGTATCTCGCGCTTAAGATTAAATTTGAAACAGAGACGGTTAAGCTTTACGACTTTACAAACCCGCGCCGCAAAGATTGGCAGTATGGGCTTGAGTTTAAATTTGACCGCGTGAGCTTTGTGAGCGAAATCTCTAAAATCGCCTCTTTTAATAAGCTCTAAAATTTAGATCTAAAATTTAGGAAATTTTAACGGCGCACTCAAAACTGTGCCGAAACAAACCTATCTTTGCCTCGGCAAAATTTAGCTTTAAAGCGATATGGCTGCCTCGCAAGCTCATAAGATTAAAATTTTCGCCTCGCCGCTGCGCAAAACATCCAGCAAAATATCATAAAATTTGCCCAGCCTTAGCTTTAAAATTCCGCCCCTTTTGATGACGACTAAGATCCGTCCGCCCCGCTCGCCAAGCGCGTCGTAGAGCGCGTCTAAATTCGCGACGTATTCGGGCTTGAAATTTAGCGCTGCGGCAAACAGCGCGAAAATTTGATCTTTGTGTCTGATCTTTGCGCCGTCGATGATGATCTTTGCTGCGCGGCGCGTTCTAAAATTTAAACTCATTGCACGCGCTCAAAGCTTTCGTAATGATCGGCGGTGTAAAAGATCAGCCCGTCGTTTGAAAATATCAGCCGCTTTGCGCCGCGCGGACCGCCGCGATACTCGATGTCGCATTCGCGCCAGATCCGCCCCTTTTTATCAGGTAGTCTGCGCTCAAAATTACCAAAACGATCGCCGCCGATGCTCTTGCCGCGCGCGTATCGCCACAGATCGCCGCCCTGCCAGCCAAGCTCGCCCGCCTGCTTTTTCGTGATGAAATTTTGCGGCAAAGTGCCCGTACGACGGATATGAGCGCTCACGCACTCCCTGCTTATGCAGGGCTCGTCCGCGAGCTGATTTTTAGAATTTGCGTCTGGATTTTGCGAGTGCGAAGCTTCATAATCTGCGCTGCGCCACCTGTGGACATCCGCATCATCTTTAGAATTTGCCTCGGCGGGCTCGTTTTCTCGCGGATGAGATTTTAAATCTCCTAGGTCTGCCCCGCGCCCTGCCCCGCCGTCTGCGCTTCCTGCGCCGCTCTCATCTTTTGCGCCGGCGCCACTTGCAGGATTTTGTGAGCTTGAAATTTTACGATCGGTGCTGCTTGCAGAATTTTGCTCGCCGCTTTTACGAGAAGCAGCATCCAGGGTTTTGGAGGTAAAAACCCGCTCATCTTTAGCCGCAGAGCCGCGCGAATTGGAGATGAAATTTAGCGCCAAAAGAAGTGCTGCGAAAATTACGAGCGGGATCAGCTTTTTTGCCACCGCTAGCCTCTTTTGCGGGTCGCGAAGCGAAAATAGAGCACGATCGCCGCTACTACCGCGCCTAGAGCCAGCGGAGCGATCCACGGCGCGTCCTTGACATGCGCATAGAGCTCGCGCACGAAATCGCCCGCATAGTAGCTCAGTAATCCCACCACAAGCGCCCAAATGAGCGAGCTTACGGCATTGATGACGCTAAATTTTAAAAACGAATATTTTGTGATGCCGATCGCAATCGGCACGAGGGTTTTGAGGCCGTAGATAAATTTTTTAATCAAAATGATGCGGTCGCCGTATTTACGAAACAAAATCTGCGCCAGAGCGAGATTGCGGCGCTGTTTACGCAGATAGGGCATGATCTCTTTTTTGTTGTAGCGGCTTACTAAAAATAGCCCCGAAT
Source organism: uncultured Campylobacter sp. (assembly GCA_905373295.1). GTDB lineage: Bacteria > Campylobacterota > Campylobacteria > Campylobacterales > Campylobacteraceae > Campylobacter_B. The sequence continues at coordinate 2,168 of CAJPSJ010000171.1, forward strand.
CGCCTATGAAGTTCGATATGCAGGCGATTACGATGCATAAGACGATATTGAGCTCGCCGGCCGAGCTTAGCACGCCCGCTGCCGCAAGCGCCAAAAATCCTCCGCCCAGAGAATACAAAAACAGTATCAAATACCCCCACGTATGAAGGTTTGCAAACATCGACTCCATCAAATCCTTTCATTAGATCGTATAAAATTCTAAAAATTTGACTAAAACAGCTTTAAAATTCGGCGCGAAAAATTTCACTACAACGTCCCACGACGCCACTTGATTTTGCTGCGACATTAAATTTAAAATTCCCCGCAGCTGTCGCGAAATAGAAAATTTCGCCGCAAAATATTAAGCGAAATTCTAAAATAAAATTTCTAGCATCAAGTAAAATCACCGCAAAATTTAGTAGTAAAATTTTGCAATTCTAAATTTAATTACAAAATTTCGACTTCTTTAGAATTCGAAGCAACTCGCGAATTACGCAGGATTTACGCGATATCCTCAAATGCCTCCCACCCCGCGAATTGCAATAAAATTACGCACCTAAGTCTATTATTCTGCAGAAATCACGCGAACAAAATTCCAAGCTGCTAATAAAACGCCCATAAAGCAAAATTTTTCGCTAAGCTATGCGCCTTAGCATCTTTAGCTAAATTTTACTCATCTGCGCCGATTACTCGCATCAAAAGTGCATAGCCCTCAGTATTTGGATCAAAAGCGCGGTCATTTTTGGTCTCCAGCACCGAGCCGCCTAGGCTCACGCCAGCGAATAATCCGCCCTTGTTCGTAAAGACGTACATATCCTGATTTAGCACGTCTAAAGAGCCAGAATCGGCGCTGTAGTTACCCGCAACCGCCGTAGCGTCGCCCGAAAGCGTGATTTGGGAATTTCGCATTTTTTGGATTACATCGTCATGCATTACGAAAATGACTAGATAATTATCCTCATAGCCGATCTGAAGTCCTACGCTGGCGCTACTGATCTCCGCGCCGCTAACGCTGTGCGCGCCGTCGTTATTATAGATGATGATCCCCTCGCCGTACATTCCGCCTATGATGAAGCCCAGCTTTTTGACGCTCGGAAATATCACTATCGCGCGGGCTTGTTGTGCTAGATATTTGTACTGCGAGTTTGTGCGCATTACCGACGAATAGGCGCTTGCGCTGTTGATGATGAGCTCATCATCGGCAAATGCCGCGTTAAAAAGCAAAAATAAAGCGATTATAAATTTTTTCATTTCATACTCCTTATTTGGCTATCTCGACCGCGCGAAGCTCGCGTATGACGTTGACCTTAATCTCGCCCGGGAATTGGACCTTATCTTGGATCTCTGAAGCGATCTCTTTGGCGACCAAAACCGCCTCGTCGTCGTTCATAAGCTTAGCGTTTGCGATGACGCGGATCTCACGACCTGCATTGATCGCGTAGGCTTGTTTAACGCCCGTTTTACTCATCGCGATCGCTTCGATGTCGCTAACGCGTTTTAGATAACTTTCTAGCACCTCTCGTCTGGCGCCCGGGCGCGCGGCGCTTAGCGCGTCTGCGGCACAGACTGCGGCACTTTCTACGCTCGTAGCCTCCTCGTGGCCGTGGTGGGCGTAGATCGCGTTTATAACTACCGGATGCTCTTTGTAGCGGCGGCAAACTTCGGCGCCCAGATCTACGTGCGAACCCTCGTATTCGTGAGTTAGCGCCTTACCGATATCGTGAAGTAGTCCTGCCCGCTTGGCCAGCTTTTGATCTCCGCCCGTTTCTGCGGCGATGATGCCCGCAAGATGCGCGACCTCAAGGCTATGCGCAAGGGCGTTCTGCCCGTAGCTGGCGCGAAATTTAAGCTTGCCGATGAGTTTTAAAATTTCGGGGTGAATTTTGCTAAGACCCAGATCCATTACAATATTTTCGCCCTCTTCGGCGATACTAGCTTCAAATTCATCGCTTACTTTTTTGTAGATGTCCTCGATGCGCGCAGGTTGGATTCTGCCGTCCTCGATAAGAGTTTCGATGACGCGAACCGCGATGGCGCGGCGGTAGAGATTATGTGAGCTTACGATGATCGCATTTGGGGTATCGTCGATGATGACGTCCACGCCCAGGGTCATCTCAAGCGCCTTTATATTGCGCCCCTCTTTGCCGATGATACGGCCCTTGAGCTCGTCGTTTTTGATATTTACGACGTTGATAAGCCGCTCTGCGGCAAACTCACCCGCGAAGCGCGACGTAGCCTGTGCCAAAATATAGTTCGCTTTTTTTCGCGCCTCTTTTTTGGCTTCCTCTTCGTATTTTCGCACGATGTGAGCGATGTCAGTGCGACTTTGCTCCTCGACCTTCTTAAGCACCTGTGCGCGCGCTTC
>CAJPSJ010000172.1 GCA_905373295.1 uncultured Campylobacter sp.
ATTCTGCTCCTGAATAAAATTTCGGCTAATTATACATAAAACTTTGAAATATTATTTTAAGGCGGGATTGTAACGAAAAAACGCTTATATTTCGTAAATACCGCGGAATTTTATCGCTAATTTCAAAGTTTTATGTATAATTAGCCGAAATTTTATTCAGGAGCAGAATTTTGAAAAAAGCTTTACTTATTTTAGGTCTATTTTTAAGTGCGGCGATAGGGGCGGAATTTAACATGCCGCGATACGAAACCGCCCTACTTAGCGTAACGGATGGTTCGGGCGAGATCACAGATAGCCCTACGATTGCCGTAGGTAGCAGCGGAGTTGTGATGCATAATTTCGGTAGCGGCGCGAGCTCCATCATCGCGCGCGCAGTCGTGACGCAAAAAAGCGCAGGCAAGGCAAAGGTGCGATTTGAGGTCTTTGATATGTTAGCTCAAGAGGCGCTGCCACTGCCTAAAATTTTACCCTCAAGCGGCGATAAAGTGATCTTAAATTTCCTCTATGACCGCGCCATAATCGTCGCGCCTAACGCTGAAATTTACGAGCAGGTTATCAAGGCTTTTCCTAATATAAATTTTATCCACCCAGATCTTGGCGGCGCCTATCTTAGCTACAACCACAAGCCAAATCCAAGCCGTGACGATTTTCGTAAAATTTGCGCGCAAAACAGCGCCGGACTGATTTTTATCGCGATGGATAAACAAGGCGTATTTGCCGACTGCGGTAGTTTCAAGCCTTTGCGTACGTTTGCTAGCGGCAGCGTAGCTTATTATCAGCTGCCATTTTACTCGCGCGTGGGCGAGATAAAGACCGTCATTTGGGATTTTACTAATGGCCCGATCAGCGATTACGACAAACACTACCGCTATTTGCTGGGCTTAGACGGCGATGAATAGCGCCGCGCGAGCGTTTTTTACAAATCTATTAGGCGCGGATAATGCCTATTTTGACGAGGCTCATTGCATAGCATACTGCTACGACGCGACGAAAAGACGCTGCCTGCCGGACGGCGTGCTTTTCCCGCAAAGTGAGGACGATGTCAGTCAAATTTTAAAATTCTGCAACGAAAATTTAATCCCTGTAGTTCCAAGAGGCGCAGGTAGCGGTTTTACTGGTGGATCTTTAGCCGCAAACGGCGGAGTGATTTTGGCATTTGAAAAACATATGAATAAAATTCTAGAAATCGACATGCAAAATCTACTCGCCGTAGTCCAACCCGGCTGCATAAATATCGATCTGCAAAAAGCAGCCGCAGCGCGCGGGCTTTTTTATCCGCCCGATCCCGCAAGCCAGGATTATTCCACGCTAGGAGGCAATGTCGCCGAAAACTCCGGCGGTATGCGCGCCGCAAAATACGGCATCACCAAAGACTATGTAATGGCACTGCGTGCGGTACTGCCTAATGGAGAGGTGATCCGAGCGGGCAAACGCACTATCAAAGATGTCGCAGGCTTCAACGTGGCAGGAATTTTAATCGCAAGCGAAGGCGCGCTTGCCGTCATCACCGAAATCACGCTCAAACTAATCCCGATGCCAAAGCTTAAAAAGACCGCGATGGGCGTTTTTCCTAGCGTAGATGCAGCAATGAATGCCGTGTATAAGACAATGGCAGCCGGTATCACGCCCGTGGCGATGGAATTTTTAGACGCGCTGTGCATAGCCGCGGTCGAGGAGAAATTTCATAAAGGCTTGCCAAGGGATGCGGGCGCGATTTTGATCTGCGAAACAGACGGCAATTTAGAAGCAATGCTTTTGGAGGAGCTCGCGCTCATAAAAGAAATTTTCGTTCAAAACGGCGCAAGCGACTTCCGCATCGCAGAAAGCGAAGAGGAGCGTGCGGACATTTGGTTTGCGAGGCGCAACTGCTCGCAGGCGATCAATATCTACGGCACGCTTAAGCTAAATGAGGACATCACCGTCCCGCGCTCGCAGCTGCCCGAGCTACTGCGCCGTATCGCGCGCATCGGCGATAAATACGGCGTGCGCGTGCCCTGCTTCGGGCACACGGGCGACGGCAATGTCCACACCAACGTCATGGTCGCCGACAAAAAAGATGAAGCTCAGGTGCGACGTGGACATGACGCAATCACCGAAATTTTCAAAGCTGCAGTTGATCTTGGCGGTACGCTCAGCGGCGAGCACGGCATCGGACTAAGTAAGGCGGAATTTATGCCACTAGCTTTTAGCGCAGTAGAGATGGAGCTATTTCGCGCAATCAAAAGGGCGTTCGATCCAAAAGGTATCTTAAATCCCGGAAAAATGGGGCTTTAAATTAGGATCGTCATCCAACTTCTACAGTGATTTGAAATCGATTTACCCCGCTTATCTCATCTAAAATTTTACTTTCTTACAATATGCCTACTTAAAATTTATCTTGCTTTCAATTTAGCTTATTTAAAGGCTACTTCGAGTTAGTTTTAAGCTTGATCTGCCCATTTACAGATAGATTTTGCTTGCTTTGCGATGAATAATTTTACTTGTTTATTGATAGATTCCCATTCACTTGTGAATTGATTTTATTTACTTCGCAAATTAATTATCCCGTGCGATCTTCTTCGGATATTTTTGCCATATCAGCTGTGATTACATAGCTACTCGCTAGTTTGCGCAATTTTTTCTCTTTCAGGGATGCACTAAGATTATGATGAAATCCCTATATCGCGATGGATAAGTCTATGACAAGTCAAAATTCTGTCAATAAAATCCATAGCATAGATTAAATTCTAAACTTCCAAAATACTGAAATTTTAAAATCGCTATCCATCGCCATTATCGCAATATGCGGAATCTCAGCAATAAAATTTAAAGACAAAATTTCACGAAATTTCATAAAATCCCATAAAGCTCCGCAAAATTTCTATACTAATTTCGATCTCGCCGGTATTATCTAGCTAGCCCTGCTATCTATTTGGTCGCATTAGCCTCGCTTGCATTTATTTTATTCATCGCAGCTACTACGTTGCAGCTAAACTCAGCTCCCAGCTTGCAGGCTTTGTCGTAGTAGATCACCGCCTTATCCAGATCCGGCTCGCCAAATTCCTTTTTTGAATACGCTAGCCCGACCCTTTGGCATCCCTCCGCCAAAGCAGCATCGCAAGATTTGAGGAAAAATTTAAGAGCGCCCTGATAGTCTTTCTCTTCGTAGCTAGCGACCGCAGCGTTCAAGCAGCCCTCGCCTAATCCCAAATCGCATGATTTGGCAAAAAATGCGAACGTATTTTTCTTATCGGCATTTTTATAAGAGATTATCGCGGCGTTGTAGCAAGCTTTGGCGGCTCCCAGCTCGCACGCTTTGGAATAAAACCGCGCGGACTTGCCCTTATCTTTTGTAGCTTTATATAAATTTTGCTCGTCGTAATATAAATCCCCCGCGATAGCACAGCTATTTTCTAGCCCTGCTTCACAAGCTTTTTCAAATGGCTTTTTTGCCGCCTCATAATCGCGCTCCTCAAGCAAATATGCTCCATAGTCTTCGCACGAATTAGCCCTACCGATGCCGCATCCGACAAACGAGACCCCTTGCGGGAAAAATATCTGCGCGAGCAAGTAGGCTGCTACGATTAGTGCGGTAATCGACGCTAAAATTTTCATTTTTGCTCCTTTTAAATTTTAAAAATAATTATAGCAAAAAGCGAGGGATAAAATTTTAATTTTTGATAATAGCTGTGAAATTTACGGCGAAATTCCTGCAAAATTTCTATCAAAATCCCAAGCAAAATTTTAAATAAAATTTTAAACGGAGCTTTGAGCTGAATTTCAAAAAGACAAATTAAAATTTTACTTGTAAGATTATTTTTATGGCTGGCTGCCCCATTTTTTTACTCGCACGTCTTATGACCGTCCACGGCTATAGTATTTATAATAGGACTAAAACGTATTTAATCCTTGAGGTCTTAAGCACCTGCAGCCTCTGCAATGGCGATTTATTAAAGCGGATTTCACGCGTAAAATATTTTGTCGCGTACCAAACCCGCGACAAGCATCTTGCCGCGCCATAGAAAATTTTTGAAAATTTCGCATTGCTGCTTAGAAATTTTAAAAAATTTTACGCTGCCAGCCTTTAAATTTTATCTTAGAAATAGGCTTTTCTATGCCAAAATCGCAGGCATAATGCGTCTTTAGGCATTTTTTGCTCCGATACCCAGGCTTCTTAGATCTCACCAATTAGATATGGTGAGTCTTAAAAATAATCAAGACCGCGCGATATCCGTATCGCGCATGTAAATTTCATCTATGTAGACCGCGATTGCGATTTCAGCCGCGCAAGCCCAGCTCGTAAAATTCTGCTAGTTTTAAAACCCAAATGCCACGTAGAATTCTATCCATTTAAAGAGCTTTACTTCAAAATTTATTCGCTGCAAGCCGCACTCCCTAGCGCTCAAACTCTATCACAGCCTCTTCATCGCCGAACCACATCACGGAGTTTTTCATATCGCAAAACCTCGCCTCATCCGCCATCAGCTCCGCTAACACCGCTCGCGCTACCTCGCTGTTTCGTGCGTCCGC
>CAJPSJ010000173.1 GCA_905373295.1 uncultured Campylobacter sp.
ACCAAGATGGATTACATCACGGAGGGGCGCGTCCTACTCGAATACGACGTGCCCACAAACGAGATCATAATGGACTTTTACGACAAGCTTAAATCTTGCACCAAGGGCTATGCGAGCTTTGATTACGAGCCGATCGATTACAGGCGCGGCGATCTCGTAAAGCTCGACATTCGCGTCGCCGGCGAAGCGGTCGATGCGCTCTCGATCATCGTGCCCGCTTCAAAGGCCGAATCCAAGGGGCGCGACCTCGTCAAAGCGATGAAGGAGATCGTGCCGCGGCAGCTTTTTGAGGTCGCGATCCAGGCAAGCATCGGCAATAAGATCATCGCGCGCGAAAACGTCCGCGCCATGGGCAAAAACGTGACCGCCAAGTGCTACGGCGGCGACATCACGCGCAAGCGCAAGCTGCTCGAAAAGCAAAAAGAGGGCAAGAAGCGTATGAAAGCGATCGGCAAAGTAAATCTGCCGAGCGAGGCGTTTTTGAGCGTGCTAAAGATCGATTAAATTTTATGCTTGAGCGGGTGATCTAAATTTTATCTTTTACCGCGCGGTTATAAAATTTTGCCTTCAAATTTTGACGATCGCTCGGGCGGTTTAAATTTAGCGGCTCGTTGTTCGGTATGAAATTTCGTCTTTAAATTTCACGATCTTAAGAGGCGATTTAAATTTTATGACTGCACAGCGTTTAAACTCTATCGCTCGTCGTCCGAGCTGATACATTCGCTGTTGCGCGCCCGTTTTGCGCCGCTTTAAGCTCTAACGCTCGCTGCTCGGTCGTAAAATTTCGCTTTTAAATTAGGCTAAAATTTCGCCTTTCAAATTTAACGATTCTGCGGGCGGTCTGAATTTTGCCGCCCGCCGACCATTGCAGTCGCGTCCGCAGCTCGGCTATAAAATTTTATTCCGACGGCGTCCTGCTATAAATTTTACCTGCTGCGGTTTTGTAAATTTGATTAAATTTTACTTCGCGCCGCGTGAAATTTTCATAGCACGAGTGTTTTATAACAAAGCGGCGTATAAGAGGGTGTGCCGATAAATACAGCAAAAGCGCTAAATTTATCGGCGCGAGATCAAAGGAGTAAAAATGAAATTTTTAGATCGCCTAGGCGTGGATAGCAGCAGCTTTACTGATCTATTTTCGGCGTGTTTAGGTTGCGGCGCAAGGGTGCAAGAGGCGGGCTCGAAGCTGATCGTAAAGAGCAGGCGCCGCTCTGTGGATTTTGAGCGCGGCGAGATCAGTTTCGGCGATGATGCGCCGCGCGCCATCTGGTATATCGGCAGCGAAGCAAACGCCAGCCGCACGTGGCTGTGGGGATACGAAAATATAAACCGCCTTGATGAGCGGCTGCTCACCCTTGCGCGATATGTGTGCGACTTCGGCTTGCGGCACGGGCTAGCCGAGCTTAGCACGCCCAAGCTTGCACTAAGCGCGGGGATAAACGGGCATGCTCCAAGTGCGATTGCGTGCGGGCTATTGCAGGAGCCGTTATGTTACTACCGCTGCCCGCACGCTGGCGGAGCGGTGTTCGTGGCGTTTGCGGTAGGCGAGTGCGTGGCGCCAGATGGTACGATCAAGCCCGGTATGGACGCAAGCGAGCTCATCTCTTTGGCGCGCGATTATATAGGCGCATTTCAGCTAAATCACGCCGTTTTATCGGGGGCGATTTTGCTTAGAAACGGCACGAAATTTAGCGAAGCGGCGGGCAAGATCGTAGCGAATTTTAAAAATAATGCGCTCTTTTCGTTCGATAATTTTGGGCAGCTAAGCGAGGTGAAGTTCGCCGTATAGGGCCGCAAATATCGCGCCGTGTATTCGCGGCTTTGAAATTTACGCCGTGAAATTCTGCTTCGTAAATTTTATATCTTAAAATTTTCAGCCTTAGAATTTTGCTCGGTAAAATTTAGATCGCAAAATTCCGCCGTGCGAAATCCTCTTAAAATTTAACGCTGCAAAATTCTGTCGCTAAATTTACGCCAAATCTCTAAATTTAAATCAAAATCAGCCGCCGTCGATGTCGAAGTCAAGATGCTCTTTGAAGTAGGCGCGCAGCCTGCGGCGGTCGTTGCGACCGGGCGTGATCGCAAACCACAGCACGCGGTCGTTCAGATCCTTGCCGCGGATCAGCACGGTGTCGCGCAGCAAGATGCTCTGAAAGTCGCCGTTTAACCGCCACGACGAGAGCGCCTTAGCAAAAATAAAGATCACGACGCCCACGACCATTATAACGAACGCCATCCCCACGCGCTCGCTGATAGCCACGCCGATCAGCCACAGCACGATTATCGACGCATACGTAAAGTTCAGAAATTTCTCGTATTTTACGTAGCGGGAGTGGCTAAGCGCCGTGTAGCCGGTGCAGGTGCGCAAAAAGCCCGGAGTGAGCCTAACGTAGTCGATATTAAAGAGCAGAATTTCGCTCTTGCCCGCGCCCGAGACGAAGGTGATCGCGTGGTCGCTAAATTTAAACAGCCCGCCGCCGTCGCGCCCTTGATACCAAGCTACGCCTGCGATCAAAAGTCCTAAAATCCCACCTCCGCCGCGACCGCGTCCGTTGCCTAAAAAAAATTTCATCTAAATCAAGCCCGGCCGACACGCCGTAAAAAAATATAAAGACCATCATCGCAATGACGAAGATCACGATGAAGGAGTTGTCGTTTTTGACGCTAAATCCGCCTGTGCTCGTGGTTCGTGCGCTGCGGCTGCGAAGGGCGGCTTTGTAGTCTTTAGTAGTAAAAGTAGGCATAAGACCCCCTTTCTTTAGGGCTTACGAAACTCTTTTGCGCTTTCAAAGCCCGTTTAAAACGGTGGAATTTTATAAAATTCCGGATCAAATTCGGATTAAATTTTAAATTTGAAGAGGCTTTGAAATTTAAGTTGGTTTCAAATTCAAAGGATTTGAAATTTAGCTGCCGAGCTTAAGATCACAATAAAGCACTACAGGGGCTTTGCAGCGAAGTTACTCCGTTTAAGAGCTGCGAGCGCTCGATAAGTACGGCATTTTGAGCCTTACAATACTCTAAAGTATAAAGAAATTTCGGCGATAAATTTAAAATGGTAATCGGCGGGTGCATTCTTGCTGGTGCGTGCTGCGGATTTCGCGGCGAAATTTAAAAACGCGGTTTGTGCGATTTAGCGGGTGCGAGTTTTGCAGAAGCTCGGCCACACAAGACAGATGGCGAATGCGCGGCAATTATCATAAATTTAAAGCGTAGCGGCGCTGCGCGATCTCATCAAATATGCAGAAAATTTTACGGCAAATTTAAAATGCAGTCTCGCGGAATCTAGTGCGGCGGATTAAAATGCGGCTTGCAGCGGTTAATGCGGTAAATTTACTACGCGGTTGCAGTTAAACTTGCCGCCGCGCGGAGTAAATGCCGCGCATAAATTGAATTCGTCGCATAGAAGCTAAATTTCGCGTCGCAGTTAAATATCTCTGTCCGCAATAGTCAAATCGCAGCGAGCTCAACGCTGCAAATTTAGAGCCCGCAGGCATAAACGCTTGACTTGCAGCTGAGCCGCGATCCCTTACAATAAGATGCCTATTGTTCGCATTCCTGCGGCTGTCTAAAATAAACCGCACAACGCTTTAAATTTTAAAATTTTATTTGAATAAGCTATTTACGCTCTCGTCGTGATATACGCGCCTTATGACCTCGCCGAAGAGCGGGGCGACGCTGATTACCTTGATGCGGTCGCTTTCCTGCTTTAACGGGATCGTGTCGGTCACGACTAGACCGTCCAGCGCGCCGCTTTCGATGCGCTCGTATGCCGGGCCGCTTAGCACGGCGTGCGTGCAAAACGCGCTGACGCTCTTTGCGCCTTGTTCCTTAAATGCGCCCGCAGCCTTGACGATGGTGCCCGCGGTATCAATCATATCGTCGATTAGGATCACGTCCTTGCCTGCGACGTCGCCGATGATGTTCATCACCTCGCTTTTGTTCGCCTCCTCGCGGCGCTTATCGACGATCACCAGATCGAGCGAGAGCTTTTTGGCGAAGCTTCTGGCACGCGCGACGCCGCCCACGTCGGGGCTAGCGATGATCGGATTTTTTAAATTTTTCTCTTTCAGGTAGTCCAAAAATATCAGTGAGCCGTAGAGGTTATCGACGGGCACGTCGAAAAAGCCCTGTATCTGCCCCGCATGCAGATCCATCGTGACTACGCGGTCGATCCCCGCTGTCTGCATCATATTCGCCACGAGCTTCGCGCTGATCGGCACGCGCGGGGCCGCCTTGCGGTCTTGGCGAGCGTAGCCGAAGTAGGGCACGACCGCAGTGATCGAGTTCGCACTGGAGCGCTTCAGCGCGTCGGTTAGGATCAAAAGCTCCATCAGATTGGAGTTTGCGGGCGCGCATGTGGGCTGGATGACGAAGACGTCCTTACCGCGCACGCTCTCGCCGATCTGGACGCTGATTTCGCCGTCGCTGAAGGTTTTGATCGCGCATTCGCTAAG
>CAJPSJ010000174.1 GCA_905373295.1 uncultured Campylobacter sp.
CTTGCCGCGCCAATCGCCGCTAGCGATATAGCTTTTTAAATCCGCTTCATTAAATTCCGCAAATTCAAAGCTTGCGACGCTAAGCGCCGAAAGCTCTAGCGCCTTACTGCAAAAAATCATCGCAGTATAAACGGCGCAGCTAGCACCGCTTTGAGCTCGCAGCATCCTTAACGCGTCCGCTTCATCACGCGCCTTGCCTAAAATTTTGCCGCCGGCAAGCACGGAGCTATCGGCAAACAGCACTCTATCATAATTTTTATAAATTTTAAAAAACTGTGCCTTCTTGGCCGAGACAACGCGATAAGCATAGGTGCGTGCATCATCCTTGCTAATGCCGCTTTCGTCGAAATTAAAAGGAATTTGCGTAAATTCTACGCCGCTATCCTTTAGAATTTGCGCCCTAGTAGGCGAGCTAGAAGCTAAATAGATCATCAAAACTCGCCCACCGTCACGCCCAAATAAACGCAAATCAGCGTAACTACGATATTTAACGGGATGAAATATTTAACGACGATGATTAAATGCTCATTCGCCTCAAGCTCATCTCCTGCATCCAAAGCTCGCTTCAAAGATGAAATTTTATAATGCATGTAGATAAAATTTAGTAGTATAAAGCCGGCGCCAGCCCACAGCGTGGCAATCGCACCTTTTACCATAGGATCTGAAAATTTAAAACTTCCGCCGTCCGCAAGAAAAAATCCACTTACGCAAACGATCACCAAAAATAGCGCAAAGAACTGCTCATAGCGTTTCATATATCGCAAAATTTCTGTAAATTTTACATCTTTCGCATCCGCTTGACTTTTACTGCTTAAATTCATAAAAATCCGCACGATCAAAAATACGCAGATCTGCGCGCAGACCAAAAAAATCACGCTTAAAATGTGAATCAGCGGCAAAATTTGCGAGGCTTTGATGAAGCCGGTATCGATTTCGTTCAAATTTTACCTTTTGCGTAAGAGATCGCCTCTTTGATCGCTTCTTCGATTTTTAGCACATCCCTGCCGCCTGCGGTCGCAAAATCATCGCGTCCGCCGCCACCGCCGCCTAAAATTTGCGCTGCTAGCTTAACCCACTCGCCAGCTTTAATAGGCGCGTTTTTAACACCTGCTGCGATTGAAATTTTGCCGTCGGTGCCTACTTGCATCAGCATTATCGCCGCCTTTTCGTGGCTATTTTTAAACTCATCTATCATAGTTTTTATATCACCGCTTTCGACCGAGGCTACGCAAAGTTTGGTATCACCGACATTTAGAAAAGCCAGTGCATGAGAACTGCTTGCATGCTTGATCTGATCTTTTAGCGATCTGATCTCATCTTTTAATTTCTCAATCGCGCGGAGAGGCTCAATCCCTTTTAGCTCTGTAGAAATTTCAGCAAGCTTAGCGCGATTTTGAAGCGCTAAATTTAAAGCAGCGCGCGAACAAACTGCCTCGATACGCCTAACGCCCGCACTTACACTGCTTTCTTTGACGATAAAAAACGGTCCTATCTCGCTTAAATTACGCACGTGAATTCCGCCGCAAAGCTCCTTACTAATCTCTCCGAAGCTCACAACGCGCACTTTTGAGCCATATTTTTCGCCAAAAAGCGCGATTGCACCGCTGTTTTTAGCGTCATCTATATCCATGATCTCAGTTTTTGCCGCACAGCCCTTGCAAACGGCATTATTTACAAATTCCTCGATTTTAGCTAGCTCCTCGTCGCTAAGTGCCTTAGGATGCGAGAAGTCAAATCTTAAGCGGTCCGCTTCGACCAAGCTTCCTGCTTGAGCGATATGAGCCCCTAGCACCGCACGAAGCGCCGCGTGCAAAAGATGTGTCGCGCTGTGATGACGTGCAATCTGCTCACGCTCCTCAGAAACCTTGAGCCCGACGATATCGCCGATTTTCAGGTTACGATTAAGGCGCAAGTGGGATAAATTTAGCCCATAAAATTTCTGCGTATCAAACACATCGGCTATGGACTCCACTTCGCCGCTATCGCCCGTCTGACCGCCGCTTTGTGCATAAAACGGAGTGATATCAAACATCGCCCAGCCGATATCGCCAGCCTTGAGCTCATCCACTTCTGCAAAGTCCTCGTTAAGTAGCGCTAAAACCTTGCTCGTGCGGCTAAGCTCTTCGTAACCGCTAAATTTATTCTCACCAAATTTCTCTAGCAGTGCCTTAAAATCGCCACGGACGTTTTTATCGCCACTGCCCTTCCATGCGGCTTTAGCTATCTGCCTTTGCTCGCTCATAAGCGCGTCAAATTTAGCCTCATCCACGCGCAAATTTTTCTCGCGCAGCATATCGGCGGTCAGATCGAGCGGAAAGCCGTAGGTATCGTATAACTTAAACGCGACCTCGCCGCTAAAAATTTCTTTAGTGCGCGCAAGCTCCTCGTTAAAAAGCTCGATGCCGTTTGCCAAAGTGGCGAAAAACCGCTCCTCTTCGAGTTTGATCTGCTCCTTTACGGCTTGCTTTTTCTCATTCAAATATGCATAATGCCCGCCCATCAGCTCGCATACTTTATCCACGAGGCGGTACATAAACGGCTCTTTGATGCCGAGCAAATAGCCGTGGCGAACGGCGCGACGCAGAATTCTACGCAAAACATATCCCCTGCCCTCGCGATTAAAATTTGTCCCCTGCGCTAGCAAAAACGTAACCGAACGGATATGATCGGCGATGACGCGGTAGCTCGCGCCACTTTCATAAACGTAAGGCTTGCCGCAAAGCTTTGCAACCTCATCAATTAGCGGCATGAAAAGCGAGCTGTCGTAGTTGCTAAATTTGCCCTCCTTAATCGCCGTGACGCGCTCAAGCCCCATGCCCGTGTCGATGCTAGGCTTTGGAAGCGGGCTAAGCTTGCCGTCTTTGCTGCGCTCGTACTGCATGAAAACTAAATTCCAAATCTCCAAGAAGCGGTCGCCGTCGCCGCCCATATAATCCTCGCTTCCGTGAAAATGCTCCTCGCCCTGATCGTAAAAAATTTCGCTGCACGGCCCGCACGGCCCGGTATCGCCCATCGCCCAAAAGTTATCGTGATCGCCGAAGCGATATATGCGCTCCTGCGCTATGTGGCGCGCCCAGAACCCGAACGCTTCGTCGTCCTTTTCGTGCACAGTGACGTAGAGTTTGTCTTTAGGAAGCTTTAAAATTTCAGTGATAAACTCCCACGCATAGGCGATCGCTTGCTCTTTAAAATACTCGCCGAAGCTGAAATTGCCAAGCATCTCAAAAAACGTATGATGGCGCGCGGTGTAGCCGACGTTGTCTAGGTCGTTATGCTTGCCGCCGGCGCGGATGCAGGTCTGACAGCTCGTGCGGATAGGCGGGATCGGACGCGGAACGGCTCCTGTAAATATGCTTTTAAAGGGCACCATGCCCGCGTTTGTAAAAAGCAAACTATCATCGTCGGGTACTAGCGGTGCGCTAGGAACGATCTGATGGCCCTTGCTTGCAAAGAAATTTAAATATTCGCTTCTAATATCCATGATTTGTCCTGATTTCAAGTTAAATTTTAAAGGCGCATTTTAGCTAAATTAGATTTTAAAAATTATAAATTTTAACCATTCTTAGTTATAATGGCGCGAAAGATTAAATTTAGGGCATAGCGATGAAAAAAAAGATAGCGATCATAGGCATGGGCGAGCTTGGTCAAAAGCATTTCAGCGAGCTAAGAAGGAGCGATTATTTCGAGCTTGTAGCACTTTATCATAAGGGCAGCAGTGAAAATTTCGGCCCGCGCTATCCGATCTTTGATAATCTAACCGATCTTTTTAACGTCGCTAAGCCCGACGCCGTAGTCATCACAGCCCCCCCGCCATCGCATAAAGAGCTGATTTTAAAATGCCTGCCGTTTACCAAAAATATCTTTGTAGAATCTCCGCTCGCACAAAGCCTAGCCGAAGCCAGAGAGATAAACTACGCAGTCACCACTAACGGCACGCGCCTAGCCGTAGGCTACTCCGACCGCTACAATCCAGTAATCGTATCCTTGCTACGCGAGCTTGCCAAGGGGGATAAAATTTTTTCGATGAGCTTCGTAAGCGGCTTTGCAAACGATGATAGAGCAGATATCGTCGCCAATGCCCTTTTTAGAGATATCGATCTTGTGCGGCTGCTTTCTCACAGCGAGATCGCCTGCATAGAACTTAGCAAAAATATCTCTAAAGAGCGCACTCTAGCCGCATGCGCGACACTTCACACAAAAAGCGGCTGCTATTGCACGCTAATGCAGTCCAATCTCTATCCGATCAGACGCCACGGTATCGAGATTTGCACCGACAGCGGCGTGTATTTCGGCGATCTAATCTCAATAACTCTTTTTAAAATTACGCCTGACGGGCGCGTAAATCTGCGCGTCGATCGCGATGACTTTTCGCTGCGCCGCGAACACGAAGCATTTTGCGCGATGTGCGACAGTAGTACTAACGCAGGTCTTGCAAGCG
>CAJPSJ010000175.1 GCA_905373295.1 uncultured Campylobacter sp.
GCGTTTTTCGGCACCGATTTTGCGGGCGGCAGGCATATTAAGCGCGTCGCAAAGCTAGGTGCTTGCGGTAGTGTGAATTGCGCGCATGGATTTGATGGGGAGAATTCCATGCAGAATTCCGCTCAAAATTTTACGGAACAAAGCTATGGCGTTAATTTAAATGGGCGGAATTCCAAATCAAGCTTCGGTGGTAAAAATCCTTCCGACAAAAATCCCATCGGCACGGATTCCGAATTAAATTGTGTACGGAGCTTTAACGATAAAAATTCCTTTTTTACCGGCAAGAATCCCTTGATAAGCTTTTGCGGTGCACGTCATATAAATTTAGATTCGACGCACGCAAAGATAATCTTTAATGAGAAAAATCCGCTAGATAAAAATTCCACTAGCACAAATTCTACGTTAAATTTTACGCGCGAGAGCGTTTGCAAGAAAAATTTCGCTCAAAAAGCTAGCCGCAAATATTTTGTCAGTTTGAACCCCACAATTATAAATTTCAAGGTTGCAAATTACTTCTGCATGAGCATTAAGCCAAAAAACGCAAATTGCGCTAGTGCAGGTTTAAAAGATGCGAATTCTGCTATTGCGAGCGTAAATTTAAAGGGAGCAAATCTTTCTAGTGCGTATTTTAACGCAACACTCGCTACTATGCGCCGCTTTGCAAATCCAAATGAAGGAGGCGAGCAATGAGCATAGCATTAGGCGTTTTAGCGCTATTTTTTGCAGCGCTACTTATTCTATCGATCCGAAAAAATTCTAAAATTTACGCCTTACTTCGCAAGAGCGAAGAAAGAATTTCAAAGCTTAAAAGCGATAACGAAAAGCTCAAAACTGCCCTTCGCTTCGGCATCGAGGCTCTGCAAAACGAGGAGAGCGAAAACTGCAGCTTAAAAATCCAAAACGCAAGATTGAAAAGAGGTAAGCTATGAAAAGTCTAAGCAACGAGCAAAAAAGCTATTTATTTCGCTCGATCCGCACCGTGCGTGACTTCCCAAAGCCCGGTATTTTGTTTTACGATATCACGACGCTCGTAGGCGATCGCGAGGCGTTTAATTTCCTGCTTGATCATCTAGCCGAGCGCTACGCTGATTACGGACTTGATTACATAGTAGGCATAGAAAGTCGCGGATTTATTTTTGCAGCGGCACTTGCTGCGAGGTTGAGGGTTGCTTTTGTGCCGATTAGAAAGCCAAAGAAGCTTCCTTATATCACGATTTCGCAAAAATACAGCCTTGAATACGGCTTCGATCAGGTCGAGATGCATGTGGATGCATTCTCTGGCGTGCAAGATGCCAAGGTGCTGCTAATCGACGATCTTATCGCCACTGGAGGCACCGCACGAGCGGCATTAGATCTCATCGCGCAGACGCAGGCTAAGTGCGTCGAAGCCTGCTTTTTACTAAATTTACGTGAGTTAAACGATCTAGGCGAGTTTTCGCGACGCACAAATGTTTATTGCGTTTTAGAGGCGTAATTTTGGAAGAGCTACTTAAAAATTTATTACAAGAATACCACCAATACGCCTATATCGTGCTTTTCGTTTGGTGTATTTTAGAAGGCGAAATCGCGCTGATTTTAGGCGGCATAATGGCGCACGAGGGACATATAAATTTGCCGCTAGGTATCTTTGTTGCGGGGCTTGGGGCATTTTGCGGCGATCAGTTTTATTTTTATATCGGTCGCTACAATAAAAAATATATCAGTAAAAAGCTCGCGGCACAGCGCCGAAAATTTGCGATTGCACACCTACTTTTGCAACGCTACGGCTGGCCGATAATTTTAATGCAGCGCTATATGTATGGCTTCCGCGTCATCATCCCGATGAGTATTGGTATCACTCGCTACAGCGCAAAGAAATTTGCGATTATCAATCTTTTTAGTGCTTGGTGCTGGTCGGGCGCGACGATGATTTTGGCGTGGTATTTTGGCGAGGAGATCTGGAGCGGGCTGCGGCTAATCGAGCAACACTGGTATTTTGCGATACCTATCATAGGCGGAATTTTATATCTATTTTTTAGGCTATTTAAACGTATGGAAAATCACTTTATGAACTCACGAAAGGAACGAGATGAAAGTAAAACTGCTAGATCGTAAAATTAACGAGATAGAGGCGGATTTTGAAGTTATTTTAGTTGTGGATAAAAATTTAAATCACGAATTTATTAAAGACACGGATAAGTTTGCGCTTTTTAATTACAAAGGCGAGGGCAATCTGCTACTTGCCGAGAGCGGACGGTTGTACGTGGGCGTTAAGGAGCTTAGCTTCGATAGGTTGCGAGCGGCGCTTGCGAGCGCATACAACGCGCTTAAGGGCTACGCGATCAAAAATTTCAAAATCGCCTTTTATAAATGCGGATGCGACCGCAGAAGCACGATGGCGATGGTCGAGGGCGTGCTTCTGGGCGGCTATGAGTTTAACAAATACAAAAGCGATAAAAAAAGCTCCAGCTTGAATGAAATTTTAATCTCGACGCAAGAGTATAGCGGTGAGCAGATCGATTTGCAAAAGGCAAACTTTGGTATAGAACAAGGCGCCATCACTGCGAGCGCCGCAAATTTTGCGCGCGACGGCGTCAATGAGATCCCTGAAATTTACACGCCCGAAAAGATGGCGAACGAGGCTGAAATTTTAGCCTCGAACTACGACGACGTGAGCGTTAAAATTTACGACGAGGACTTTTTGCGCGAGCAGAATATGAATGCGTTTTTGGCGGTCAATCGCTCCAGCGCTCATCCGCCGCGCCTCATCCATCTGATCTATAAGCCGCAGCGCTGCCTAAAGCGCGTCGTTTTCGTGGGCAAAGGGCTTACTTACGACAGCGGCGGGCTAAGTCTGAAGCCGAGCGATTATATGCTTACGATGAAAAGCGACAAAAGCGGCGCGCTTGCTGCGATGGGTATCATCAAGGGCGCTGCCGAGCTTGAGCTGCCGTTTGAGATACACGCGGTTATCGGCGCTACCGAGAATATGATCGGCGGCGATTCGTATAAACCCGACGACGTGCTGCTTAGTCGCAGCGGCGTGAGTATCGAGGTGCGAAATACCGACGCAGAGGGGCGGCTCGTGCTTGCCGACTGCCTAAGCTACGCGCAGGATCTTGCCCCCGATCTGCTAATCGATATGGCGACGCTTACCGGCGCTTGCGTCGTGGGGCTAGGCGAATATACGAGTGGCATCATGGGAAACAGCGAGGAGCTAAAGCGTAAATTTAAAGATCTTAGCGATTGTAGTGGCGAGCTATTTAGCATTTTGGAATTTAACGATTATCTGCGCGAGCTAATCAAAAGCAGTATTGCAGACGTCTCCAACTGCGCCTCCAGCAGATACGGCGGCGCGATAACTGCGGGACTATTTTTGGATAAATTTATAAAAGACGAGTATAAGGACAGGTGGCTGCACCTTGATATCGCGGGGCCTGCATATCTGGAAAAGGCGTGGGGCTATTACGCCGCGGGCGCGACTGGCGCGGGCGTAAGAGCAAACTTATATTTCTTGCAGGCTCTAGCCAAAGAGCTGAAGGACGCGTAAATGGGGCTTTCAGTAGGGATCGTAGGGCTTCCGAACGTCGGTAAATCCACTACCTTTAACGCACTTAGCGGCGCGCAAAACGCGCAGGCGCAGAACTATCCATTCTGCACGATTGAGCCTAATAAAGCGGTCGTGCCCGTGCCCGATGCCAGATTAGGGAAGCTGGCGGAGATCGTTAAGCCCGGTCGCATCGTGCATTCGACTATCGAGTTCGTCGATATCGCGGGTCTAGTGCGCGGCGCAAGTAAAGGCGAGGGGCTGGGGAATAAATTTCTTTCAAATATCCGCGAGTGCGAGATCATCCTTCATATCGTGCGCTGCTTCGAAAGCGGCGACGTAACCCACGTCGAAGGCTGCGTCGATCCCATCCGCGATATCGAGATCATCGAAACTGAGCTGATTTTAGCGGACATCGAGCAGCTTGGACGCAAGATTGAGCGTCTCGGCAAGGAAGCCAAAGCAAATCAAAAGGGCGCTAAAGAGGCGCTAGCCGTAGCAAACGAGCTTTTGGCGCATCTAAACGACGGCAAGCCCGCTTCAAATTTTGCGCTCAAAGAGGATGAAAGCTACATCGCTTTAAATCGCGAGCTGCGCCTGCTTAGCGCCAAAGATGTAATCTACGGCGCAAATGTGGACGAAGACGGCATCGCGCAGGATAACGAATATGTCGCGCGCGTAAGAGAATACGCAAACGCCCGCGGCGCCGAGGTGATCAAGCTCTGCGCCAAGATCGAAGAGGAGCTCATAGGGCTAAGCGACGAGGAGACACACGAGATACTGCAGAGCCTAGGCGCACAGCAAAGCGGGCTGGAGCTCATCATCAAGCGCTCCTTCGCAAAGCTCAGCCTCATCAGCTACTTTACCGCCGGCGAGATGGAGGTGCGCGCGTGGACGATCACGAAGGGCTGG
>CAJPSJ010000176.1 GCA_905373295.1 uncultured Campylobacter sp.
GATCGCTACGATATCGCCTTTATTTATGGTCTTTGAAATTCCTTTTAGCACCGATAAATTGCCGTAGGATTTGGTTAAATTTGATATTTCAATCATTGCGGTTTAACCTACTTTCTAGCATTTTTACTAAAAACGAGAAAAATTTCACGCTTGCATAGTAAAGTACTGCGGCAAAAAGTATCGGCTGGACGGTGTAAAGCGCCGCCTGCATGCTTTTTGAAAAAAACGTAAGATCGGTGATTGCTACGAGGCCCACGACCGAGGTCTCTTTAAATAGGCTAATAAACTCATTCGCAAGTGCAGGCAGGATGTTTTTTATCGCCTGCGGAAAGACAATCTCTTTCATCGCCGTACCGTAGCCTAGCCCCATCGCGCGCGCTGCTTCCATCTGGCCGCGATCGACGCTATTTATGCCGCTGCGCACGATCTCTGCTACGTAGGCGGAGCTATTAAGCCCCAACGCAAAGATCGCAGCTGCGATATTATTGCTCCACGTAGCAAAGATAATAAACACGAACACCATCAGCTGGATAACGATTGGAGTTCCGCGGATGATATCCACGTATTCGTCGATAATGAAGCTTAGAAATTTATTGTTTAGAAATTTTAAAAATGCCAGCATAAATCCTAATGCGATACCGATCACGATGCCGCCGGAGGTCAAAATAAGAGTGATGCCGTAGCTTTTGGCGTATGAAATTTTTTGCGCTTCGCTCAGTTCGGGATAGGTGAAATAAAGTCCCACGGCGATTACAGTCAAAACAAATACGACCTTTAAAATTTTCTCGTTCAACCAAGGCGCCTTTTTCTTAAAATTTAAACGGCAAGAATACTAAAATTTCGTTAAAATCTGGCTAAATTCCGAAAGTAAAATTTTATTTGAAATAGAGTAAAATTAGCTTTTTTAAAAGGAGGCAACGATGAGCTTTTGGACCTATTGCGCAATCGCGATATATTTCGGCGCGCTTATTTTTATAGGTAGGTATTATTATGACAAAAATGCGAGCTTAAGCGAGTATCTGCTCGATAATCGCCGCCTAGGCCCATTTGTAACGGCGCTTAGCGCTGGCGCTAGCGATATGAGCGGCTGGATGCTTTTGGGGGTGCCGGGCGCGATGTTTGCGACGGGAATTTGCAATATCTGGATCGCCCTAGGACTTTGCGTGGGCGCGTGGTGCAATTATAAATTTCTTGCAAAAAGGCTTAGAATTTACACCGAGGTAGCAAGCGACAGCGTCACGATCCCAGATTTTTTAGAAAACCGCTTTAAAGACCGCACCAAGACGCTTCGCATCATCTCCGGGCTTTTGATCATCATATTTTTTACGCTCTATGTTAGCAGCGGCATCATCGCAGGCGGCAAGACCTTTGAGAGCTTTTTCGGGCTAAGCTTTACATACGGCGCGGTCGCTACGATCTTAATCGTCGTGTTTTATACCTTTTTCGGCGGATTTAAGGCCGTCGCAATCACGGACGCGTTTCAGGGCGCACTGATGTTTGCGGTGCTTATTTTGATCCCCCTGTTCTCTTACCGCGCGCTGCAGATCCCTGCGGACAGCTCCTTTTTGGCGCAGGTGCGGCTATACGGCGCGAGCCACCTCGATCTATTTTACAATCAAAGCTTCTTGGGCGTTTTGGGTCTGCTTGCTTGGGGGCTCGGATACTTCGGGCAGCCGCACATCATAGTGCGCTTTATGGCGATTAGAAGCTCGCGCGAGCTTGATAGCGCGCGCCGTATCGGAATTTCGTGGATGGTGCTAGGTCTTGCGGGCGCGATGCTTAGCGGTTTGATCGGCTTTGTGTATTTTTCGCAAAAAGGTCTTAGCATAGACGATCCCGAAAAAATTTTCCTTGAGCTCGGTAAAATTTTCTTTCATCCATTTATCCTAGGCGTCATAATCTCTGCGGTGCTGGCGGCGATTATGAGCACCATCTCAAGCCAGCTTTTGGTAAGCGCGAGCGCGGTTACGAAGGATTTTATCTTTGCATTTTATAAAAAAGAGGTGAGCGAGCGCACGCAGACGCTAAGCAGCCGCATCGCCGTCGTAATTATCGCCGCGGTCGCCGCGATATTGGCGTTTGGCTCAAACGATACGGTGCTAAACGTCGTCGGAAACGCCTGGGCGGGATTTGGCGCGAGCTTTGGAGCGGTGCTGCTTTTCAGCCTGTATTCTAAAAAGATGAGCGCGCTCTCTGCTTTGGTGGGTATGCTCGTAGGCGGTATCACGGTCATTTGCTGGATTTTATCGGGGCTTTCGGCGGTCGTTTACGAGCTGCTGCCGGGCTTTTGCTTTTCGGCGCTTGCGATACTGCTCGTAAATCGCTACAACTCCGTGCTCGATAAGATGGCGGATGAGCCCAATGCTGCGCAAATTTCGCAGGAATTTGAAAAGATGAAAGAGCAGAGTTTAGGAAACAAAAATGGCTAACGTAAAGTGCCCGCACTGCGGCTCTCAGATTGATATAGACGAGGCGCTGCAACGCGATATCAAGGCTAAATTTGAAGATGAAATTTTGCAGCAGAAGCGAAAGTGGCAACAGCAGCAAAACGAAGCCGCGCTTAAATTTGAAGCCGAGATCGCCGCTAAGCGCGAGGAGTATGCTAAGCATCTGGCTCAGCTGCAAGCGAAGGAAAACGCTTTCGAGCAGCGCGTAAAAGCGGCGACCGATTCCGCGCTAAATAGCGAGCGGGAGAAAATTTTAGCGCTTGCAAGATCTCAGATCGAGAGCGAAAACGCGGCGAAATTTGAAATTTTACAAAAGGAGCTGCAAGAAAAATCACAAAGAATTTCCGAGCTAAATTTAATAAAGGCCGAAATGGAGGCGCAAAAGCGTAAATTTAGCGAGCTTGAAGCCGAGAATAAAGCCAAATCCGAGATCGAGCTAACTAATCGCGTAAACCAAGAACGCGAGCGGCTTTCGAAACAAATTTCGCAGGAAAACGAGCTGAAATTCCGCCAAAAAGATGAGCAGATCCAAAGCCTAATCGGCCAAATAAACGAGCTTAAGCGCCGCTCGGAGGTGGGCTCGCAGCAGCTTCAGGGCGAGGTACAGGAGCTCGCGCTGCAGGAATATCTGCGGCTAAGCTTTCCTTTGGACGAGATAGATGAGGTCAAAAAGGGTGCGCGCGGCGCAGACTGCGTGCAGATGGTGCATACGAGGGAGTTTGCGGGCTGCGGTAAAATTTTATACGAGAGCAAGCGCACGAAAAGCTTCGAGCCCAAATGGATCGACAAACTCAAAGACGATATGATAGGCGAGGGCGCGCAGATCGGCGTTATCGTCACCGAGCAGATGCCGCCTCACAGCCCTAGGCTACATCAAGCACCGAGCGATGCTAGCATCTGGATCTGTTCGTTTGAGGAATTTAAGGGGCTTTGCGCCGTTTTGCGCGAACACATCGTGGCGCTTGCGTTTGCCAAGAGATCGGGGCAAAATCAAGATAGCAAAACGGCGATGCTCTACGACTATCTGACCTCGCCCGAGTTTGCAAACCAGATAAAGACGATCGTATCGGCATTCGTCGGCATGCAGGAGAGCCTAAATAAGGAGCGTAACGCGATGGAGCGCATCTGGAAACAGCGCGAAAAACAGATCGCACGTGCGCGAGACGGAGCGATTGCGATGCACGCAAGCATCAGAAGCATCGCAGGAAGCGGCGTAGCGCAGCTGGAGGATGTCGATGAAATTTTAAGCCTCGAGGCGATCGCGACGGAGAGCGAAGCGGAGGATTAGGCTAACATTGGCTCAGATCGGCTTGGCTCTGTGCGGCGCGAAGCTAGAATTTGCATAAGTAGCATAACGCTCGGTTTGAGACGGCGTGAGATTAAAATTTTGCAAAATAATGCGGTAGCTGTCTATGAATAGAGCGGCACTAAAATTTTGTGAGATATCAAGTAACAGTTTTGGCGCTAGGAATTTTGTCTATAAATTTTACCCTGATAGCGGCACTGCTTACGTGGCGATAGAATTTTGTTTTGAAATTTCATCTTGGTAAATACGCTTGCGGTGGCGCAAAAATCGTTTGCTAAATTTCTATTTTGATAAAACTGAGTTGCTGCCGCGATAAGAATGCTATTCGCGTAAAATTTATTGACTAGATATGCCCGAGGCCATAAAATTCGTTTAAAAATTTATGACGAACGTTTTCGAAAAGGTTCGCATCAAGCTCTCGTAAGGTTCTTGCTAAAATTTGTCGCAAAGACTTTACACAAAAATCCTAGGCAAAGCATTATGCTGGATTTACATAAATTCACAGTAAGTCTGCGCGTCAAATTTGTATTAAAATCAGTGACGAAAGTTTTTGCTAAAGCCCGCGCCAAAATCCGCGGCAGAATTTTAAAATTTCGCTTTACCGCGCCGTGAAAATTCTAAAATTTTGGTTCGCAAAATTCATAAA
>CAJPSJ010000177.1 GCA_905373295.1 uncultured Campylobacter sp.
AAATTTTGCGGAATTTTAAGCGCAGCCGGTTTTTTCACATTAAATCAAGGAATTCAAATGCTTTCTAATATCGTAAATTTTATAGTAGAATTTGTCGCAGGTTGGGGATACCTTGGCATTTTTGTGATGATGTTTTTAGAAAGCAGCTTCTTTCCTTTCCCAAGTGAAGTCGTGATGATCCCTGCGGGCTATCTGGCCTCAAAATCGCAGATGAGCTTTGCTCTAGCATTTGTTTGTGGGCTTGGCGGCAGCATCACCGGCGCGCTGTTTAATTACTATCTATGCTACTTTTTTGGACGTAAGATTATCGCTAAATACGGCAAATACGTAGGCATCACCGAGGAGAAATTTGCAAAATTCGAAGCATTTTTTAACCGTCATGGCGAAATTTCAACGTTTAACTGCCGCCTAATCCCAGGCATTCGTCAATACATCAGCCTTCCTGCGGGCCTTGCAAAGATGAATGTCGCGCGCTTCGTGCTATTTACTGGGCTTGGAGCTGCGATTTGGACATTAATACTAATGAGCTTGGGATATTTCATCGGCGAAAACGAGGAGCTAATCAAGCAAGATCTGCATCTAAT
Organism: uncultured Campylobacter sp.; assembly: GCA_905373295.1. GTDB lineage: Bacteria > Campylobacterota > Campylobacteria > Campylobacterales > Campylobacteraceae > Campylobacter_B. The sequence continues at coordinate 585 of CAJPSJ010000177.1, forward strand.
TACGATCGCTCTGTTCGCCGTCGTCATTATAATCTCGCTTCTATATGTTTATTTTATAAAACGCAAAAAATAGTTTCACGCCAGTAAATACAAATACAATGAAAAATTCCATTTTATCACCTTTAAGTTCAAATTCTTCAAATTATAATTTAAGCTAAACAAGAATTTTTATAATTTTACTTTCATAATCTGCGTGCAATACGATATTTCTATTAAAGTGTAATTATGCCTTAGTAGCGAATTCCAAAATATTTTTTAAGTAAAATTCTATTTAAGGCCTTAAACAATCATACTAATTTCTAAATTTTAATTTTTCGTTACGTTTTAAGCTGTTTTTAATACTAAAAGCTTTAAAATTCCATTAACAATTTCAACGAAAGGACTTATTATGGCAAAGACCAGAAAAGAACACGATTTCATCGGTGAATTAGAAATTTCCGACGATTTTTACTACGGTGTGCAAACATTTAGGGCACTAGAGAACTTCCATCTAAGCGGACGAGCGCTCAAAGACTATCCATTTTTTATCAAGGCATTTGCACAAATCAAAAAAGCAGCTGCACTAGCCAATAAAGAGGTCGGAGTCCTAGACGCACAAAAAGCCGATGCGATTGCAAAAGCTTGCGACAGACTTATCGCAGGAGAGTTCAGAGATCAATTCGTAGTCGATATGATCCAAGGCGGCGCCGGAACTTCGACGAATATGAATACCAACGAGGTCATTACCAATATAGCTTTGGAGAGCATGGGACATAAAAAGGGCGAATACCAATACCTCCATCCAAACGACCACACAAATTTGGGTCAAAGCACCAACGATACCTATCCTAGCTCGATCAAAGTCGCCGCTTACGCCAAGCTAACCGATCTACTAAAAGCTATGGAAAATTTGAAAAAAGAGCTTGAAGTTAAAGCCAAAGAATACAAAGATGTCATCAAAATGGGAAGGACGGAGCTTGAGGACGCCGTTCCTACTACTCTTGGAAACACCTTCAATGCTTTTGCTACCTACATCAAAACCGATATCGCACTTATCAAAGCCGCTAGGGAGTCTATGACTTACCTAAATATGGGTGCTACGGCGATCGGCACGGGTATCAACTGCCACCCTGATTACAAAAACGTAGTCGAGAAAAAGCTAGGCGAGATCACCGGCGTTAAATTTAAAGCTGCAGAGGATTTCATCGCCGCTACGCAAGACACTGCCGATTTCGTTCACGTTAGCGGCGCGTTAAAAACAGCAGCCGTCCGCCTAAGTAAAATCGCAAACGACCTACGTCTTATGAACTCCGGTCCTAGATGCGGTCTAGGCGAAATCGAGCTTCCTAAGATGCAACCGGGCAGCTCCATCATGCCGGGCAAAGTAAATCCGGTCATCGCCGAGGTCGTAGGCGAGGCTTGCTACGAGGTAATCGGCAACGACGTGACTATTATGCTTTGCTCCGAACGCGGAGAATTTGAGCTAAATGCGTTCGAGCCCGGCATCGCATATGCGTTATTTAACTCGATCGTGCTTTTAGAAAATGCGATGAATACACTAGCTGAAAAAGCTATCAAACACCTAAAGGCAAATCCTGAAGCTTGCTTAAAATCGGTATTAAATTCCGTCGGTATCGTTACTGCATTTAATCCTTACATCGGTTACGAAAAATCCGCAAGTATCGCCAAAGAGGCACTTCAGACCGGAAAATCTGTCGGCGAAATCTGCTTAGAGCGCGGATATTTGAAAAAAGAGGAGATCGATAAGATCCTAGAGCCTAAATCTATGCTCAACCCACATATGAGCAAAAAATAGTTCCAAACTAGGTGCGGCGCGGAATTTCGTCGGTTAATTTAATAGGCGAAATTCCGCAAAGTAGAATTCAAAATAGATAAGATCGATCGTGCAGAATTCCGTAGATGCAGAATTTCATCAAGTTAGATTTAGCTTCCGTGGAGTAAAATTCCACTTGCGAAATTTTAGGATAAAATTCCGCATAGAATTCCGACCACTGAATTATAAAGATAATTCGGATTTTACCTGCTGAAATCTTTAGAATTCTGCGCGCCGTTAAAAAAATTACTTTATAAGGAGTTTTGCAATGGACTTTATGGTGATATTGCAATTTATCGTGTTGCTCGGCGGCATCTACCTAGGCGTTAAGCTAGGCGGCATGGGCGTCGGTTATGCAGGCGGCTTGGGCGTTGTCGTCCTAGCCATTTTGGGCATGAAGGTCGATATGAAGGATATCCCGATTGACGTTATCCTAATTATCGCATCGGTAATCTCCGCGATTACGGCGCTACAAGTCGCAGGCGGACTTGATTATTTGGTTCAGGTAGCATCTAAAATTTTAAGGAAAAATCCTAAGCAGATCAACTTCCTAGCGCCTATCGTTACCTATCTACTTACGATACTTGCGGGCACCGGACATACTGCGTTTTCTATGATCCCGGTTATCGTCGAGGTCGCAAAGACGCAGAATATCAAACCTTCCGCTCCTCTTGCGCTTTCGGTCGTTTCATCTCAGGTAGCGATCACTGCGAGCCCTATTTCAGCGGCGTTCGTCGCTATGAGCGGCTTGTGCGAAAAGCTAGGCGTTAGCTATCCTAAACTTTTGTTTATCTGCATCTCTACTACCTTCGTAGCTATGTTGATTACGGCTTTTATCGTAAATAAATTCTACGATCTCGATCTTTCAAAAGACCCTATTTACAAAGAGAGACTTTCAAAAGGTCTTGTAGCCGAAATCAAAGCCGAGGAGTATAAAGAGCCGAAGCCTTATGCGAAAAGATCGGTTGCGATATTTGCTATCGGCGTTTTGATCGTCGTTTGCTATGCGCTTGCGATCTCAAAGAGCGTCGGCTTGGTAGAAAAACCGATCCTTTCAAGAGATAGCGCGATCATCAGCTTTATGCTAACTATCGGCTTTCTTATTGCTGTTTTGTGCAAGATCGATACGGGCAAACTGCTCTCTACCAGCACTTTCCAAAGCGGTATGAATGCGTGCATCTGCGTCATCGGTATCGCGTGGCTCGGTACTACTTTCGTAAACGGTCACATCGACAGCATCAAAGAGGTAGCTAAAAACGTCGTTACGCAGTATCCTTTCGTACTAGCCGTCGCGTTATACTTCTTAAGCTGCTTGCTATACTCGCAGGCTGCGACCACAAAGGTTATGATGCCTGCCGTTGCTGCCGCGCTTGGAATGACTAGCCCTGAAAATTCCGGTCAAATTTGGATCTTAGTCGCATCGTTCGCAGCCGTTTCAGGCTTGTTCGTGCTCCCTACTTATCCTACGACGCTCGGCGCGATCGCTATGGACGATACCGGAACAACCAGAGTCGGTAAATTTGTATTTAACCACTCGTTCTTCCTTCCGGGAACCATTATGGTTGCGATTTCGGTCGCTCTAGGATTTTTAGTAGCTCCTGCGCTAATCTAAGATTAGTATTCCTTTCATTTGCGCCGAATTTTTTCGGCGCATTTTTCATACCATTTAAAATTTTTAATACAATTTAATAGATAAAATTCTATCGATTTTAAGGCCTGCCGTATTTGCTTTATAAATTTAACTTCTAATCACATGCAAAAACTACAAGCCTGCCAGTAGTATTTGAGTGGAAGTAAAATTTCATTTGAAATTTCATATCCATATTATGCTAGATGATAAATCAAAATTTCAGCCAAAAAACATATAATGTAAGAAATTTAAAACAAGGATAAAATATGAAAAATCTCATCATCATCGCTCATCCCGATATGGCAAGCTCGCACGCAAACAAGGCGTGGCGCGAGGTAGCCAAAAAGCAAGCGGATAAATTTGATATT
>CAJPSJ010000178.1 GCA_905373295.1 uncultured Campylobacter sp.
CAAAACTTCAGCCTAGAGCAGATGGTAGAAAAAACGATAAAGGTTTATGAGAGTTTAATATGAAAAAATTTTTTTACGAAAACGGCGCGCTTAGCGGCTGGAGGATTGCATTTTTAACGTTGCTGCTTCTTTGGTGCGCGTCACTGTTTTTCAAAAACGCGGTCTATCAGATCTCCTTTGCGGCGCTAAATTTACTCTTTTTGGCGCATCTATTGTATTTTAAAAACTACGCAATTTTAAGCGAAATTTTGAAAAAGACGCGATTTATCGCGATCTGCTTCTTCTGCCTGGTAGTGACGCTAGCGATCTCAAACCTCCTAAACGAGGCGGTTATCTCAAAAAAGGCATGGCAGAGCACGCTATTTTTTATCCTTCGATACGGCACGATATTTTTAGCGCTTTGCTATTTTTACAAGCTTAAATTCTTTGATCAAAACGCCGTTTTTGCCTTTTTGTTCGTGGGGCTTGGAATTTTATCGGTAAGCGTGATCTATCAGCTTGTAAGCAGCACCGATGCGATCGTCTTTTCAAGCGACTCTGTTCGCGGCGGTCTTAGCGGATCGCTTTCGAACCGAAATATCTTAGGGCTTTTTATGGGCTTTGGGCTCTGCCTTGGCGCGGTGGCGATACGGCAGCCTTTGGCACTTAAATTTGCAGCTCTATTTTTATTTGCATTTTTTATGATCTTTTCATTTTCAAGAGCGGCGTGGGTCGGCGCGTTTTGTGCGCTTGCATTTTATAGCGTGCTAAATTTAAAGAGCTTAAACAAAAAATACCTGCTTTTCACGGTGGGTTTCATCGCGCTTTTTGCCGTTTTGCTTGCGCTTTCGCCGTCGTTTGAGCAAAGGCTAGCCGCGCTATTTAGCGGCGACTCCTCAGGTAGGACCGTGATTTGGAGCTATATTTTAGAAATGGCGCAGCAAAAGCCTATCTTAGGCTACGGGCTGGGCTCATATATAAATTTGCCGGGCTCCCCGGTTCTTGAGCATCCTGAATATAACGCGCCACATAATCTATTTTTAGAAATTTTACTTTATAGCGGCGTGCTCGGTCTCATCTTTTACGGCGCGATCCTATTTAGCGTTTTTAAGGAGTGCATTCAAAGCAGGCAGTTTGGGGTTCTCACGCTTCTAATTTATCTTTTGATAGACTGTCAGTTCGATCACGGCGCGTATCTATCGAAAGAGGCGCTAAGTCTGGCTACGATATTAAGCTTTTTGGCATATCGCGTAAGGATCGAGCGATGATCTACGCGGCAGTTTTGGTGTTTGCGGCGGCGGCGCTTTTTACGTGGTTTTGCCTGCGCTTTGCGTGGTGGGCAAAGGATCTGCCCTACGAGTATCCGCGCGTGCTGATGTATCATATGATCCGCGAGCATCTGCCGAAGCGCGCCTCTAAATTTAACCGCCTGCGCGTGACCCCTGCCGCGTTTGAAAAACAGCTTGCGTGGCTGAAGCGAAACGGCTTTACGAGCTACACTCTAAGCGAGCTTGCAAGCTTGGGTAGCAAGCCCGCAAAGGCGGTTTGCATTACCTTCGACGACGGATATCGCGATAATCTCGCGAACGCTCTGCCTCTTTTGCAAAAATACGACTTTAAGGCGACGATTTTCATCGTGAACCAGCGCTTTGACGGGGATTGGGCGACCGATAAGGATCTGGAAAAATCAAGCGATGAGCTAAATCGAGAGGAGATGCTAAGCGACGAGGAGGTTCGCGAGCTTTTGCGAAGCGGGCTCATCGAGATCGGCTCGCATACGCTCGATCACGCAAACTTGCCTAGCTTAGACGCGGCAGAGCAGCTGCGTCAGATGAGTGAATCAAAGCGCGAAATAGAGGCTAAATTTGATATTTCTTGCAGTGCCTTTGCCTATCCGTTCGGCTTTTACGACGAGATTAGCGCGCGCTGCGCGCGCGAGGCGGGCTTTAGCTACGCCGTTACGACGAAAAACGACGTGTTGCGCCCACACTATTCAAATTTTGAAATTCCGCGCATCATGGTTAGCGGCAGGCAGGGGCTTTTCAGCTTTATTTTGAAGATGAAAAAGGGCAGAAACAGATGAAAATCGCCTATCTTTGCTGCTCCAGATTTTACGGCGGCGTCGAAAAGATCGTAATCGACTCGCTAAATGAGCTTTGCAAAAGCGAGCAGACGGCGCTAATCGTGCCCGATAGATGCGAGTTTTTGCAGCGCTTGGATGCTCGCGTGCAAATTTATCAGTACAAAAGCCGCGACAAGCGCTACAATCCGTTTTTGTTCGCTGAAATTTATCGGTTTTTACGCTCGGGCGGATTTGAAATTTTACATTCGCACGGCGCCAAAGCCGCACAGATCGGCTTCGTGGTCGAAAAATTTTTAAATCTTAAGCTTGTCGCGACCAAGCACAACGATCGCAAGGCGCCCGTTTTCGATCGCGTGCGAAACGTCATCGCAGCCTCGCGCAAGGTCGCAACCACGATAAATCACGCCGCGAAAGTGATATATTTCGGCATAGAGCCGCGGCGGGAGTTTGCAAATCGTGAAATTTACGCGCGCTGCAAGGACGCGGAGGGCGCTGCAAATAGGGCGCTTGAGGGGGAAAAAGACGCATGCGGCGACTCGGCCGGCGTTGCGGGCGTGTCGCAAAATATGGCTGGCATTGCATTTGGATCGCAAGATACGCCTGATGGGGCGAGTATATCGCAAGATATGGCTTTCGATGCGGACGTATCGCAAAATAAAACTAGCAGTGTATTCGTATCGCAACAAGGCGCAAGCGCGGCGGCGGAAAATTTTAAATTTAGCATCGTCGCGGTCGGCAGGCTCGATAAGATCAAGGGTTTTGATCTTTTGATCTGCGCCGTAAGCGAGCTGAAATTTGATTTCGAGCTTAAAATTTACGGTCAGGGAGGCGAGAGGCAAAATTTGCAAAATTTAATCGATTCGCTAAATTTACGGGATCACGTGCAGCTATGCGGCTTTTGCGACGACGTTGCGGCAGCTCTTGCCGCGTCGCACCTGCACATCATCAGCTCGCGCAAGGAGGGCTTTCCGGTGATTTTGATCGAAGGTATTTTTTATTCGCCCGTGCTGATCTCTACCCGCGCGGGCGGAATTTCGGAGATTTTAAGCGAAGAGTTTTTGTGCGAAGCGGCGGATCTGAGCGCCAAGATCGATGAAATTTACCGTACTTACGGCAAATATGCCCGGGCTTTCGCGCAAAAACATGCCGGTCTTAAGCAAACTTTGACGCTGCAAAATTATATTAGCTCGCTTAAAAATTACTACGAGGAGCTGTTATGCGAAGCCTAAAGATAGTGCATTGCGGCATTTTCAACGAATACGACGACGGCAGTTTTTTCTACGGCATGGAGCGCAAGATCAGCCACGGTCTTATCCGCGGAGGCCACTTTGTTTATGATTTTAGCTACCGCGATTGGGAGCGGAGCCTGCGCTTTTGCGGGCTGAAAAACAGCGGCTTAAAAAAGATGAACGCCAAGCTCGTGCGTATCTGCGAAAACATCGGCGCCGATCTGCTTCTGATCGGCAAGGGCGAAAAGATCGGTCTTAGCACGCTGCGAGCGATAAAATCGGCGCTTCCTAAGATCAAAATCGCGATCTGGTATGTCGATCACCTGCAAGAAAAACGGGAATTTTTTGAAAAGCTAAGCTTCGTCGACGTGTTTTTTTGGGCGAATGCGCTGAGGCTGCGCGATCTTTCGGCAAGATACGGCGCGAAATTCGCCTTTTTTCCAAACATCTCCGACGCAGCGTTTGATAGACGCCTAGACGCCGCTAAAACGACCGACGTGATCTACATAGCGCGCGATTATCAAGAGGACGTGAGGTATAAATTTGCGCTTTTGCTGCGCGATTTTTGCAAAAAAGAGGGGCTTAGGCTTAAAATTTTTGCAAGCCTCGGCGCGCCTGTCGTATTCGGCGATAAATTTCATCGCGAGATCGCGTCTGCAAAGATCGCGATAAATTTTAATCGCGACGACGAGCTTGAGTGCGCAAGCACTCATAAATTGCTCGGCGCGAGCGACCGCATGGCGCAGTTTTTAGGATGCGGCGTCTGCACTTTTAGCCCCAAGATCGCGGGGTTTGAGCGGCTTTACGAGGACGGCTCGGAGATAGTTTATTTTGACGGTCCTGCGGATTGCTTTTCAAAGATCAAGCGCATTCTTACCGGCGACGAATACGCACGCATCGCGCGGCGCGGCAGAGCCAAAACGCTAAAGATCGCAAATGCCGCCCGCACGGCTAAATTTATGCTTGAGACGATCTTTGAAGAGAGCTTCGGCGCAGATGCTTGCGGTGAAATTTCTGATGAAAAATGCAGCGAGAGCGGCGGCAAACGTCGCGTCGCACTAAGCGGAAAAGATAAAAACGAGCGGGGCGA
>CAJPSJ010000179.1 GCA_905373295.1 uncultured Campylobacter sp.
TCATACGCCTAATCTATGCGGAATTTTGAAATTCCTTGTATAATCTGAAGCAAATTTTAAAATCTAAGGAAAGCCATGCAAATATTAAAACAAAAGCACTTTAGCGGCGAGCGCGCGCTGTTCGGCGCAAAGGATTTGCGGATCGAAAATTCTGTCTTCGGCGAGGGCGAGTCGCCGCTAAAACACAGCGCAAATATCGTCACGCAAAACTGTAAATTTGAGTGGAAATATCCGTTTTGGTATGCCGAAAACATTCGCGCGCAGGACTGCTTATTCGACGAGGTCGCGCGCGCAGGGATCTGGTATAGCCGCGGCGTGGTGCTAAAAGACTGCCTCTACGGCGCGCCTAAAGGGCTTCGCCGCGTAAAAGACGCCGCGTTGCAAAACGTGGAATTCCATGACGCGCAAGAGACCTTGTGGCACTGCAGCGACGTCACGCTTAAAAACGTCACCGCAAAGGGCGCGTATTTCGGGCTTGATTGCGAAGGCTTAAGCATCGAAAATCTATCGCTTTTCGGGGATTACTGCTTCGACGGCTGCAAAAACGTAACGATTAAAAACTCCAAGCTCCTATCCAAGGATGCGTTTTGGAACTGCGAAAATATCGTGGTCGAGGACTGCTTCATCGCAGGCGAGTACTTCGGGTGGAATTCTAAAAACGTAACGCTGCGAAACTGCAAGATCGAGAGCCTACAGGGCTTTTGCTATATGCAAAATTTGCGCTTGCAAGACTGCGAGCTCATAAATACGACGCTAGCGTTTGAATACAGCGACGTGCATGCCGAGGTAAAAGGCGCGATCGATAGCGTCAAAAATCCGAGCAGCGGGCTAATCCGTGCGGCAAGCATCGGCGAGCTGATCCTAGATGGCGCAACGGATGCGTCTAAAACTGAAATCATTACTGAATTAAGGGCGTAAGATGGGACTTTTTGATTTTATAAGCGGCAAGGAGAAATACGACTTCGACACTCTGCCAAACCGCCGCGGCACGAAGTCGCTTAAATGGGACGTAGGAGAGAATGAGCTTCCGATGTGGGTCGCGGATATGGACTTTGCCGTCGCTCCCGAGATCATCGAGGCTCTGCAAAAGCGGCTGAACGAGCGGGTTTTGGGCTATTCGATTATCGATGATGAGTGGCGCAGCGCGTATCAAGGCTGGTGGCTCGCGCGCCACGATTATGAAATCCAAAAGGAGTGGCTGATCTATGCTAGCGGCACGCTGCCTGCGATCGATTCGATCATCCGCAAGCTCACCTCGCCCGCCGAAAACGTGCTGCTGATGAGCCCCGGTTACAACTGCTTTTACTACTGCATCAAAAACGCTGCCCGCATGCCGTTGCAAAACGAGCTTGCCTACGCCGGCGGCGATTATAGCATTGATTGGGAGGATCTACAGGCTAAGCTCGCCGATCCGCAGACGACGCTTTTTATCCTTTGCAACCCTCACAATCCGGTCGGTCGTACCTTTAGCAGAGACGATCTTGCCCGCATCGGCGAGCTGTGCGAGAAGCACGGCGTGACGGTGCTTAGCGATGAGGTGCATTGCGATCTGACCGAGCCGGGCGTGCGTTACACGCCATTTGCTGCGGCAAGCAAGAGCTGCGAGAGGATCTCAGCTAGCATAATCGCGCCAACCAAGGCGTTTAATATCGCGGGGCTGCAAAGCGCGGCGGTCTTTGCCGCGGATAAGCGCTTGCGCCATAAAATTTCAAAGGCGCTAAATTCCGACGATATCGCCGAGCCGAATTTTTTCGGCGTCCAAGGAGCGATCGCCGCATTTACAAAGGGTGCGCCGTGGCTGGACGCGCTGCGCGAATACCTCAGCGAAAATCGCAAATTCGCGGTGGAATTTATCGCGCGCGAGCTTCCGCAGGTGCATGTCGTGCCGCAAGATGCGACCTATCTGATGTGGCTTGATGCGGGCGCCTACACGCAGGATAGCGCGGAGCTTGCGCGCTTCATCCGCGAAAAAACGGGGCTGTATCTCTCCTGCGGCGCGCAATACGGCAAGGGCGGCGAGAGATTTTTGCGCCTAAATATCGCGACCTCTAGGGCGCTGCTAAAAGACGGGCTAGGGCGGCTGAAAGAGGCGCTAAAGATCTGCCCGCATTGAGTAAGCTGCGGTGCAACAAAGACGAAATTTAAAATTTAAAGCGGACAAATTTAAAGCGGCGGAGTAAATTTTAAAATTTATAGCAGAGCGCGGCTTTACGCTAAATTTAGCGGCGATCAAACTTGCGGCGCGCAAACGTCTAAATTTGGCGCGCGGCAAATAAACCGGCGCTTAAATGCGCTACAAAAGGCGGATTATGGATAGAAACGGCGATTTAGAGGAGCTTTACCTGCTTGAAAAACGGCGCGAAAATCTCGCGCGCATTAGCAAGCTCGTCTCATTTTTGATAACTCTGCTGCTGCTCGGGCTTTACGTGTTTTTGAATACCAGGGCGGAGTCCGTCTCGTTTGATACAAACTGGCTCATAGTCGCGCTTTTCATCATCTTTCCCCTCTTAAACGGACTGCTCTACCGCTTATTTTACAGCTTAAACTTTGGCAAAAACAGCGGCACGCAGCGCGCAAATTTTGATAAATTTAGCGGCTTTGATACGGCGCAAAATACAGGCGCGCTAGGGCAGGGCGCGGCGCAAGATGGGCAAATTTTAAGCACCGATATAAACGAAGGGCGGGTATTAAAAGCCGAAGCGGGCGAGGGCGGTAGCTACGAAAGCAGCGATAGCCGCATGAGCGCTATTTACGGGAGGTTTGAGTCCAAAGCCGCCGAAGATGGGAGCGGGAGTGAAAAAGACGGCGCAGCCCAGTCAAAATTTAACTTTCTAGCGGATCTGCAGAGCCTAGAGGATGAGCGCGCGGCGCTGCAAAAAGCGGTGAAAAAGGCTAATCTCGTCGCCGTTGCCGTAGGAACCGGCGTGGGCGCGCTGGTGGCGCGCTTTTGGGGCGAAGTGCCGCCCGGCGTATTTTTGGGTATCTCCGTTTACGGCGCCGTGAGCGCTTTTTTGACGGCGAGCAAAAGACGGAATTTCAGATCAAATTTTAAAAATAGGGTCGTCGCGAGCATCGCAAAAAGCTTCGGGCTTAGCTACGATGAAAGCGGCGGGCTGGGGACGGATGAGTTTTTTGAAATTTACGACTGCTACATAAACGAGCAATCGAGCGAGGATATGATGAGCGGGGAGGTGCAGGGCGTGCGCGTGAGATTTAGCGACTTTTACGCTGCCGAAAAGGTGCGTACCAAAAACGGCACTCGCACCGACGTAAAATTTCACGGAGTGCTTTTCGTCGCGGACTTTCACAAAAGGCTTAACTGCGAGGTGCGGGTGTGTCACAAAAACTCGCGAAATCTGCGCAAATACGGGCAGCGAGCGAATATGGACGACGTGAAATTTGAGGAATTTTTCGATGTCTATACGACTGATCAAGTGGGCGCTAGATATGCTCTTACGCCGCTTTTGATGCAGCAACTGACGGAGGTCTATCTAAGGCTGGGCTCGCAGATAAACGCGGTGCTAAGGGAGGATAAAATTTACGTGGCGATCGAGACCTGGCGCGATAATTTCGAGCCTAGAATCGACCGCTCGCTAAAGCAGGATGCCACGATAGCGCTTTACGTAGATGAGATCGGCGCGCTTGCGGGTATCGTGAGCGAGCTAAATTTGAACCGCAAAATTTGGAGCGAATGAGGCGAGCGGCGGCGCTGTGGAGTATGACGGCGGCAGGCCGTGTACGGCTCCGGCGACACACAGATATGCAGACAAAGCGCGCGAGATCGTAGGCTTAGCGGCACAGATGCGCTGTGTAGCTGAGCGTGAAAATGAATGTATTGCGCGGATCGTGCGTTTGGCTCTTAGATCGGTACGGAAAATTTAGCCCGCGTGGAGTCTACAAGCTACTTTGAGCTCTAATCAAAAGATAGGGTGGGTGCGCGGTTAGTATCCTCATAAATTTTGCAAGCCGTCTATAAAATTTTATGAATTTTCGATTAGTTTAATGCACAGTGCTTGTGATTTATTGCTGCTTGTGCGGCATAAATTTTTACCGCACGAGCAGTTTGCATTAGAATTCTACTATCGCTTGAAATTTTACGCCGCCGCGCGCGACTTAAAATTTGCCGCGACGACGGGCGCTAGCTGCGTTTCGGCTCGGCTAAAATTTACTCGGCGGCAAATTCGCCGCGTGGAAGCAAAACTCTGCCGCTAGATCGATAAATTAGCTAGCGTATAGAAGCGCTCGCCGCCACTTTTGACGTTTACAGCCGCCGTTCGGCAAAGATACGACGGCTCGTCGCTGCGAGGTGCAGGGCTTAACAATATTGCCCGCTAAACTAGACGGCGAATCTAAATTTAT
>CAJPSJ010000180.1 GCA_905373295.1 uncultured Campylobacter sp.
ACAAAATTTCGCCTGTATGGCAAAACTTTAGCGTCATATATTTTTAAAATTTTGACAGAGGTGATTGATAAAATTTCAAGTTTATTAGGTAAAAGTATCACAGAAGGAATTCAGCCTGCGATATAAAATAAAATTTGCAAGTATTTCGAGGCGATTTTTTGAGTTAGAAGCTAAAATTTTGCGCAAGCTAGACTTCTGCTTGCAGTTGCGAGCGCAAGAGAAGCAAAATTTCTCTCAAAAGCGCTCGCAAGATGATCCTTTTGAAAAAGACGAGCCGCTAACGAATTTGCCCGCCTCCGCGGACGACGTATTTGTAGGTCGTAAGCTCCCTCACCCCCATCGGCCCTCTGGCGTGGAGTTTTTGCGTGCTGATGCCGATCTCGCCGCCGAATCCAAACTCGCTGCCGTCGCTAAAACGCGTCGAAGCGTTGGCGTAGACGACTGCGCTGCCGATTTCGTTTAAAAATCGCTCGATGTTTGCGTAATCAGCGCTTAAAATCGCGTCCGAATGCCCGCTGGAATGCGCGTTTATAAAGCCGATCGCCTCGCCTGTATCCCGCACGGCGCGCACGGCTAGCACGAGATCCAAAAACTCGGCGCCAAAGTCGCTCTCACTTGCAGCCTTGACGTTTTTCGCGCCTCGTAGCCCTGCCTCGCATGCACCTAGAAGCTGCTCGCTCACGCGAAACTCGACCTCCGGCATCTCGCGCACCAGCTCTGGTAAAATTTTGCTCGCCATGCCCTCATGTAAAAGCACGCACTCTACGGCGTTACAGACGCTTGGGCGCTGGGTTTTGGCGTTTTTGATTATCTTTGTGGCCTCGTCCAAATTTGCGCTTTCATCGACGAAAATGTGGCACACCCCCGCGCCCGTCATGATGATCGGCACGGTCGCGTTTTGCGCGATAAAATCTTTTAAGCTTTTGCCGCCGCGCGGTATCAAAACGTCGATATACTCGCTCATTTTCGCCATTTGCGCCACTACTTCGCGATCTGCGCTCTCCACGAGCTGCACTGCGCCCGTCGGTAAGCCAAATTTAGCCCCCGCTTCGTTAAATAAATTTAGCAAAAAAATGTTCGAATTTAGCGCGCTAGCACTGCCTCGCAGGATCGCTGCGTTACCGCTTTTTAGTGCCAAAGCCGCCGCGTCGATGCTGACATTTGGGCGACTCTCGTAGATGATACCCAGCACCCCCAGCGGCACGCGCACGCGGCTGATTTGCATGCCGTTTGGATGGCTCCAGCCGCCTAGATTTTCGCCCACGACTTCGGCAAAGCCAGCCACCTCGCGCACGCCCTGCGCCATAGCCTCGATTCGAGCGTCGGTTAGTCGCAGACGATCGAGCAATGCCGCACTAAGCCCCGATTTCTCGCCGTTTGCAAGGTCTTTGGCGTTCGCCGCTTTTATCGCGTCCTTTTGCGCGAGCAGCTCGTCCGCCACGGCGTTTAAAATTTCAAATTTAGACTTGCTATCAAGTCTTAAAAGCTCGCCGCAAGCGGCTTTTGCACGCTTACAGATCTCTAAAATTTCATTCATTTTCGCTCCTTAATCTATAAATCAAATCGCATGCTGCGTATAAAAATGTCGCAAGCGTCGCTTCTATCGCGTCTAAAATTCTTGCGCGCTATTATTTGATCCGTGCACGGCGGCTTAAATTTAGCGCGCTTTGGGCCATTTTATTTCTGATTTTCTTGCGTCAAAATTTCGCTTACTCGCCAGGCATTACGCCTAACCTTCTCATTTCAATTCGCGCATAGCGCTTTTACGTAATCCGCCGGCTCATATCCGCGCAGTTCAAGAACGTCTAGCTCTCCGTTTTTATCGGCGTCCGGTTCGTCAAATTTCGCCGTCCACGCCGCGCCCGCCAAGAGTAGCGCAAAAAATATAATCTTTTTCATCTTCGCCCTCCGTTTAAAATTTAAACGCGCGAACACGGCTAAAATTTCATTGCAGCGCGATATTATCCGCGTGGATCGCGTCATCGTCGCTTTTGTAGCCTAAAGCATGCTCTATCTCATCGCTTTTTGCGCCCGCTATGCGCTCAAGCTCGCAGCTTGAATAGTTGCTAATACCGTGCGCTAGCAGCCTGCCGTCAGTCGCGCAGACGTTTACGATCTCGCCGCGCTCAAACTCGCCGCGTACCTCGGTAATCCCGACCGCAAGCAGGCTTTTGCCCGATTTTATCGCCTCTGCCGCCCCCGCGTCGATAATCACCGCGCCTTTGCTGATCGCGCCGTATGCGAGCCAATATTTACGCGAGCTAAGCCGCGCCGCGCCCGCGCTAAAGAGGGTGCCGACCTTCTCGCCTGCCGCTATTTTAAGCAAAATTCCGTCCGTACGCCCGTTTGCGATGATCAGGCTCGTGCCGATCTGATTTGCCATTTGCGCCGCTGCGATCTTGGTCGCCATGCCGCCCGTGCCGAATTTACTGCCCTCGCCGCCTGCCATTTTGATGATGCGTTCGTCGATTTTTTCAATAAAGCTTAAAAGTTTTGCGTCCGCGTGCTCGCTCGGATTTTTGTCGTACAGCCCGTCTATGTCGCTTAAAATCACGAGCAGATCAGCATCGATTAGCCCCGCTACTAGCGCGCTTAGCGTGTCGTTATCGCCCACTTTGAGTTCATCTGCTACGACGGGGTCGTTTTCATTTATGATCGGTACGATGCCGCGCGAGAGCAGCTCCGCGCAGACGTTTCGCACGCTAAGATAGCGCGCCCTGTCGCTAAAATCGCCTCGGCTTAACAGCAGCTGCGCGATAATGCGGTCATGCGCCCAAAACAGCCGCTCGTAAAGATGCATCAGCGCGACCTGCCCGACCGCCGCCAGAGCCTGCTTGCGGCTTAAAATTTTGGGTCTTTGCGCGATACCTAGCAGCCCCATGCCCGCGCCCACGGCGCCCGAGCTTACCAAAGCCACGCAAAACCCCGCATCTTTTAGCTTGCAAATTTGCGCGACTAGACTTTTGATGAGTCGCTCATTTAGCGAACCGTCCGCGTTCGTAAGCGTCGAAGTGCCGATTTTTACGACGATACGTTTTGCGCCGCCCAGAAGCTCTTTTCTACCCATTTTCCGCTCCGAAATTTTTGAAAATTATATCGAAAACGGCTTATTTTAAATTTTATATTTTGAGCTGAGTATATGCGAGCTTTTGGTTCAAATTTATTCCCGAGTAAAATTCCGCGGCTTCCAAATACGAGAAATAAAATTCCTCAGATAAAAAGCTTGATTGTTGGTATAAAATTTTTTATAAAGCGTAGAGATAGCCCGTCTACGAAGATCGTAACGGGAGATAAACTCCCGTTATCGCGCGAAATTTTACTGACTTAAAATTTACCGGATCCTTGCTAAAGCGCGGCGTTGAGGTTTAGCTGCATCTGGGCGTCGTCGCTAACGAGCAAAATTTTCTTCATTTTAGCCTACTTTTTGGTGGCATTGCCTTCTTTATCTTCGGCCTTCACCTCTTTAGGTGCTACGTAATCCTCCCCAAAATATGCCTTCTTTATCTCTTCTTTTTTGATTGCGGCTTTCTTTTCGTAGATTTTGTATTCAGGCTTCCAGTAGTTTAGCATGTTGTTTAGCCCGCTGTGGCCTACCTCGGCGTGACAGCTAGCGCAGGTTAGTTGCTTATCGGTATTTAGCAAGCTTTGATAGTGAGCGTGCATCTTTTGAGCTTGGGCTGAGGTTAGTTTATTATCCACCAAATTCGTATGACAGCTAACGCAACCGTTATCAAATACGAAATGCTCTCTTTTCTCTCTGTTTTTATGCCAGTCTATAGCCTCCGGGTCTTTGAAGAAATGAATATATCCCTCCATCAATCCGTTTTTAGCTTTAACTAAGACATATTTGGCTAGGTTGTCGTGAGGTATGTGGCAGTCTACGCATTTAGCCCTTACTCCACTTTTGCCTTTGCCGCTGTGAACGTCGTTGCTATAAGCTATAACCATAGGATCCATCTCGTGGCACACTACGCAAAACTTCTCTCCGCTAGTTTCTTCTAGGGCGTAATGTACGGGAAGTACGACTAAAAACCCTATAATGCCGCTTACTAATATAATAAGTGCTAGTACTTTCTTTGAAATTTTCATGGCGTTACCCCCATCCATTGCGGAACTTCGTGTTCGTGGCACTCCGTGCACATATTGGTTGATTTTTTATGCTCGTTGTGGCACTCGTCGCAGTATAGCGTAGGGCCGTCGTGAACCGAGTTGTGGGGATTTGCTTTTAGCAGATCCATGTATTCTAGTCTTTTAGCTATCTTTTTCTTGTCGCCGTGACAGGATATACAGCCTTTATCGCCTATGGATTTAAATTTACTAGCGTCGTTTCCTTGTCCTTCGTGACAATCAAGACA
>CAJPSJ010000181.1 GCA_905373295.1 uncultured Campylobacter sp.
AGGGGCGCAAGCCCCGCTAAAAACCATATAAGCTTCGTTATTGCGCCGTATGAGCCCGCATGGGCGCGACGAAAGCCGTCTTGAAGTTTGTCTGAAAAATCCGCATCGTTTATAAAGTCCGCTTTTAAAATTTCGCCTGCATCTGATATCGTGATACGGCTCGCGTAAGGGCTTTGAAGCGGGTTTTGCCCCGCCTCGAAGCCGTATACGGTAAAAGCGCCGCCCGGACAGAGCGGAAAGGCGATATAGGTGGAGCGAAATTCTTTAAATTTAACCGCTATCTTCGCCAAAGCTTCATCTAGCTTCGCGGAATTCTGCGCCTCTTTGATGCTCGCCGCCGCAGAATTTACCCTCTCCGCCGTGTTTGACGCCGTTTTTGTATTAAGCGTCATCGAGTTTTGCGCCGTTTTTGCGCCGGAGCTCGCGGTGCGCGGCATCGTTGTGTTTAGCGCGGCGGCAGTGGTGTTTTGCTCGGTCTTAAAATTTTGCAAGACCGCACCGCATGGATTTGCGAGCGGCTTGTAAGTTACCGCCCTTAGTTCCCACCATGCTCCGCTTATAGCTATAGCAAACATTACGGGAGTGCTCGCGACTCCGATTAGGCGGTGAGCGCCGCGCATAAAATATATGGCCCGATCTAGCCTCAGCGAGAATAAGTTTTGCCAAAATTTTTTGTAGATAAAAAAGCCGCTAATGCCGATAAGTAGCGCGCTAAGCCCCACAACGCCTGCAAAAATTCTACCGCCGCGACCTAAAAACAGCTCCGCGTGCAGTTTATTTATCGCGCCGATAAAGCCCTCATCTCGCGGCATGGGCGCGCCTTTAATCTCGCCGCTAAAGGCATCTAAGTAAATTATGATCCGCTTTTGCAGTTTCTGAGAGGAAAGTCTGATTTTATCGGTCTTTAAAGGATCTTGCGCGATGCTCCAGCCCATGATCGCGTACTCTTTAAATTTGGATTTTATCTCGGATTGCAAAGCGCTGAATTTCATTCTAACGGGGAATTTCGCCACGCTTTCTTGTGTCCTAAACACCTTATCTTTTAGCAAAACTTCATTGATCTGCTCCGCGTAAACTAAAACCGAGCCGCTTATAGAAATGATTATAAGGGGTATGCAAAATATCAAAGATAGCCACAAATGAAATTTGCGCGAGATTTTGCGAAAGGATTTAGACAAAATTTTCCTTTTTTTGAAAATTATTTTAATTAAGACGGCGTGATTTTAGTAAAAATTGTATTAAAGCATCTTGAAAGTCGTTATAATTTTATAGCTAAAATTTTACGGCGTAAAATTTGCTTGAATGATTTATCTATAGAAATTTTTAAAAGCTATTTTAAAATTTTAAGAGCCGAGCGAATATTAAAATTTTCGCGCACAGGAGAGTTTAAATTTAAAGCAAATTTCGGATTTTAAAATTTCAATATCACGCAGGGTCGTGTTTGGGTTGCAGGCGTGGACGATCAACGACTCAAGTGGCTTGCAAATTCCGCACTCGCCAAAAAAACTCTGCGTTGCAGCGATTTAAATCTTTTATCGCGAAATTTGCAATCACGCGATTAAAAGAATTTATCGATAAGTGCGTAGCCCCACAGCGCGGCGTTGAGAAATAGACTCATCATCACGGCCGTGCTTGCGGTGTCTTTGGCGCCCTTGGCTAGCGGGTGGATTTCGCTCGTGGCAAGATCGACCGCGCGCTCTATGGCGGAGTTTACACACTCTAGCGCGATGGTAAAGATCGCGCCGAAGATCAAAAATAGATTTAGAGTCGCGCCGAAATTCCAAAAAAATAGCGACAGCAGAAGCGGCACGAACACGCAAAGCTCGAGTCTAAAGCTACGCTCGCTGCGCAGCATCTCGCAAAGACCTGCCATCGCGTAGCCCCAGTTGGCAAAAAATCGGTATTTGGGCTGATTGCGCATAATTTTCCTTTAAATTTAGTCAAAATTTCGTATAATCATACCAAAATTTTTGCGCCAAAGGCTAAATTTGAAACTGATTAGTTGGAATGTAAACGGACTGCGCGCAGTGCTCGGCAAAGACGGCTTTGCGTGGCTTGCGGAGCAAAACCCCGATTTTTTGGGCTTGCAAGAGATCAAGGTGAGCGAAAAGGACGCCCCCAAAGGGCTTTATGAGCTCGGATTTTCTCAGATCGATCTAAATTCTGCCGCTCGCGCGGGCTATTCGGGCGTGGCGAGCCTAGCGAAATTTAAAAGCGAGACGAGCAAGGCGCTGTTTTTCCCCGACGACGAGGGGCGCGTGCTGCAGCACCGTTTCGGCGATGTCGTGCTTTTTAATATCTACTTTCCTAACGGCCAAAAGGACGAGGCGCGGCTAGCCTACAAGATGGAATTTTACGCAAAATTCCTAGCCTACGCGCGCAGCCTCGCGGAGCAGGGGCTCGGAGTGATATTTTGCGGCGACGTAAATACCGCGCACCGCGAAATCGATCTTGCAAACCCCAAAGCAAACTCCAAAACCTCGGGCTTTTTGCCGATCGAGCGGGCGTGGCTCGATGAGGTGGAGGCGGCGGGCTTCGTCGATACCTTCCGTGCCGTGCGCGGCGAGCTGCGGGACGCCTACTCGTGGTGGAGCTACCGCTTTAACGCGCGCGCCAAAAACGTAGGCTGGCGGATCGATTATTTTTTCATCTCGGCTAATTTGCGCTCGCGGCTAAAGGACGCTTTCATCCTAAGCGACGTGATGGGCAGCGATCACTGCCCCGTGGGCATCGAGATCGAAATTTAGCCGAGGTAAATTTTGCGCCTGCGAGCGAGCAAGGACGTTTTGCGGTAGCGATGATAATATTGCCGCAGTGGCTCAGTTGCTTTCGGCTCGCGGATTTGGCGCTTGCGAGCCGCTTTTGCGGCAAAGTCGCGCATAAATTTAACGCTTGCGGGCAGGATGCTTCCACGGCGGCGCGAGTATGGGCTTTCGTAATCGCTTGCAAGATTGCGTCCGAGCGGGTGCTCGCAGACCTAGATGCCGCCCTGACGGCTCGCGGATCAAAACAGATCGCGCGTAAACGCTGCGCGATAAAATTTTAAATTTAAGGAGAGAAAATGTTGAGCGATATCGAAATAGCAAATGCGGCGAAGCCGGATAAAATTTCAAACGTTGCGAAAAATTTGGGGCTTAGCGAGGATGAGATCGAGCTGTACGGCCACTACAAAGCCAAGCTAAACATCAAGCCGCGATCGCGCGCTTCTAAGCTTATTTTGGTCACGGCGACCAATCCGACGCCGTTTGGCGAGGGCAAGACTACGACCTCCATCGGTCTAGCCGACGCGCTAAAGCGTCTAGGCAAAAGCGTTTGCCTTGCGCTGCGCGAGCCGTCGCTGGGGCCGGTTTTCGGTATCAAAGGCGGGGCCGCGGGCGGCGGATATTCGCAGCTGGTGCCGATGGACGATCTAAATTTGCACTTCAACGGCGATTTTCACGCGATCACCTCTGCAAACAATCTCATTTCGGCGGTCATCGACAACTCGCTGTATCAAGAAAACCCGCTAAAGATCGATAAAATTTTATGGAAGCGCTGCATGGATATGAACGACCGTGCGCTGCGCCACATCACCATAGGTCAGGGCGGACGCACCGACGGAGTAGAGCGTGAGGACGGCTTTAATATCACCGCGGCTAGCGAGATAATGGCGGTGCTGTGCCTCTCAAACGATCTTGCCGAGCTTAAAGAAAACATCGCAAACATAATGGTCGCCTACGATACGCAGGGAGAGCCGATATATGTGCGCGACCTGGGCTGCGCGGATGCCGTAGCGATCCTGCTAAAAGACGCGATGAAGCCTAATCTCATCCAAAGCCTAGAGCACACGCCTGCACTCGTGCACGGAGGGCCTTTTGCAAATATCGCGCACGGCTGCAACTCCATAATGGCGAGCAAGCTTGCGCTCTCGCTTGCAGATTACGCCGTGACGGAGGCGGGCTTCGGAAGCGAGCTCGGGGCTGAGAAATTTATCGACATCAAGTGCCGCCGCGTAGGCATCGCTCCGGATGCCGCGGTGCTGGTTAGCACGATCCGCTCGCTTAAATACAACGGCGGCGCGGAGAAAGAAAATATCGCGAGCCCTGATCTTGCCGCGCTTCAAAAAGGCATCGTAAATTTAGGCGGGCATATTGAAATTTTACAAAACTTCGGGCTAAATCCGGTCGTAGCGCTTAACCGCTTCAGCTTTGATAGCGACGAGGAGATCGCCTTCGTGCGGGAGTATTGCAAGCAGCGCGGCGTGCAGATGGCGGTGTGCGAAAATTTCGTCAAAGGCGGCGAGGGCGC
>CAJPSJ010000182.1 GCA_905373295.1 uncultured Campylobacter sp.
AGATTATGGGGATTATGGCGCTTTTCAAGACTATTTATCGTATAATGCAAAAATGCGAGTTTCTATATACATGTATACATGAGTTTTTTTGCTTTGCTTATCGTTCATAAAGCCAAATTGCCCTACGTTTATTCGCAGATTGCTAATTTGCCCTCTTTCAGAATTTAACCTTTAGGCAAAATAGATTAAAATTCCATTCAAATTTTTACTTGCGCCGCTCATAGATTTTGTATTTCTGTGCACATGCGTTTTTTAAACCATCATCTATTAGCTATTGATTTATAAATCCTGAAAATTTGTGATTTCCACTTGGGCGCCCTCTTTCGCCAAATGTCGCAAATTCTAAAATCGGCGCGAGATTTCAAAATTTAGATAAATTTAGCAATACGCAGTTTCTAAATTTATCTAAATTTCAAACCAGGCATGTATAATCCGCCATAAATTTTAAAAATCTAAAGGCAAAAAATGAATCGCAACACTTTAGACGCCATAAAATTCCGCGGCATAACCTCTAGCATTTTATCGATCTGCTACTACCTGATCATTTGGGCTTGTTGTGAGCTTTTGCATGGCATTACGATGAGAGGATTTTTCGCCGCCGCAGCCGTAATCGTCGCCGTGATTTTTGCTTCGATGAGCTTTAAGCTCTCCGCGACTAAAATGATCTCTGATATCTCCGATAGTAAGGTCTTTAGGGCGTATTTAATTAACTTTATCGCCCGAGTGCTTTGGACTATCGTATTTATTTCGCCTTTACTATACTCTATGAATAATAATATTGTGAGCTTGGAGACTCTAGATTATACCTTACACGAGCAAGGCGGTTCTTTCGTGGAGGCATTCTATTGCATTTTAGCGGCTATGGCTATAGGACTTAATCACTCTATGGAGATTAAAGAGTCGCAATTTGTTACCATTTGGTATGTAACGATTACAGCGTTTAAGATTATCGGCACCATAGCACCGGCAATAGTATATTGCTACTTAGGAGAAGCCACTAAGAGTAAAATTTTTTATGCTTACGCGTGGTTATATTTTATATGTTTAGTGCTTGTAGAAATCATCAATTCGTTTATTAAACTGCCAGAAATGAGTAGTGCAACTGCAGCGTACATGGTACTCGCGGTAATCCTTTTATCTGAAATTTTAGAACTTATCGCTTGGATTAGGATTAAAGGAATTTCAGGCGCTGAGCTTTGGAATAAAAATTTATGGACGACGCCTGTAAAATAAATCAAAAAACCAATCTGAAATTACACGCAAGCCATTTAAAATTTCATAAATTTACTTACGAATTCCATATCGCACCGCGAAATTCTACATGAAATTCATATGCACGATATAAATTTTCAAATTCGCCCTACTTTAAAATTTCATCTTTTACCTAAAATTTATCATTAAAAATCTATAATATTTCAAAGTATATTTTCTAAATGAAATCGCCTAAGAAGCACGCATAATCTGGCGTATTAATAAGTATATAATCTAAATTAAAGGAAAAAACATGAGTAAGTCTCACTCTTTCGCGCTAGCTCTTGCGCTGTGCGCGAGTTCGCTTTTTGCAGACCGCGTCGTAACCGATCAGCTAGGCCGCGATGTCACGCTACCTGATGAGGTTAAGCGCATAGTCGTGCTTCAGCACCAAAGCCTAAACGCGCTAAATGAGCTAAATGCGCTGGATAAGGTCGTCGGCGTGCAGGAGTCGTGGGAAAAGTCGCTCGGCAAAAACTACATCCGACTAGCGCCGAGCCTAAAAGATATGCCGACCCCCGGCGATCTAAAGGTCATCAACTACGAGGCGGTGCTTAAGCTAAAGCCCGACATCGTGATCGTCACGAACTATATCCCGCAAGAATACATTGACAAGATGACGGAACTCAAAATCCCAGTCGTCGCCGTTAGTTTTCAACGCAGCGACGCCGCCGATAAGGGCAAGCTAAATCCGACATTTAAGGACGACGAAGCCGCCTACACCGAGGGCTTTTACGACGGGATCGAGCTTCTTGGCAAGGTCGCAAACCGCGAGAAAGAGGCCGCCGAGCTCATAAGCTTCGTCAAAACCTCGCAAGAGCAGCTAAAGGCTAAATTTAGCGACTTCATCGTGGATAAAAGGCCTAAAATTTACATGGCAAACCCAGACCTCACGACCTACGGCAGCGGCAAATACACGGGCATAATGTTTATGCGTGCAGGCGCGCAAAACGTCGCGGCAGAGAGCATCAAGGGCTACAAGCAGGTATCTGCAGAGCAGGTTTTAGCATGGGCGCCGCAGATGATCTTCGTGCAGGATCGCTACCCGCAGGTGCCCGCCGAGCTCAAATCCAACCCTCAGCTTGCAAATTTAAGCGCCGTTAAAGAGGATAAAATTTATATGATGCCAGAATACGCCAAAGCGTGGGGCTATCCGACTGCCGAAGCCATGGCGCTTGGCGAGTGGTGGCTAGCGATGAAGCTCTATCCGAAGCACTTTGACGAGGCGGAGTTTAACAAAAAAGTGGAGGAATTTTATCAAAAATTCTACCGCACGAGCTATAAATGAAATTTTCCGCCCTGCTGCTGCTTTGGGTCCCGCTATTTGCGGTATCGCTAGGCATCGGGCAGTATCCGATTAGCCTAGATATGAAGGGCAAAAATTTTTACTAGCAAAATTCTGCGTAAAATCGCAAAATTCTGCCCTACGAAAGCATCTGAAATCCCCCACGACAAAATGAAATAATTTATATAAAAATTTATCTAGATTTTATGCCGATCGGCTATAATTTCGCTATTCTAATCCCGCATATTTTGCGGAATTTTCAAGGAGAAAAAATGCTTAAACTTCACTCAATCCTTCTTGGTGCAGCGCTTTGCGCTAGCCTGGCTTTTGCAGATCGCACGATTACCGATCAGCTCGGTCGCAAGGTCACAATCCCGGATCAAGTAAATCGTATCGTCGTGCTACACCACGAAGCACTCAATGTCTTAAACGAAATCAACGCCCAAGATAAGGTCGTAGGCATCCTAAAAAGCTGGGAGCAGCGCCTAGGCAAAGAGTATAATCGTTTGGCACCGAGTTTTAAAAACCTACCTAATCCAGGCGATATCAAAGATGTCAATTACGAAGCTCTGCTTAGTCTAAAGCCCGATGCGGTCGTAGTGGTCAACTACTTCCCTAAAGAATATATCGCTAAAATGGAGGAGTTGAAAATCCCCGTCATAGGTATTTCATTTTTCAGCTCTGCACAAGAGGAAAAAGCTAAGCTAAATCCGACCTTTAAAGATGAGCGCGATAGCTTCGCTGCTTACGATGAGGGCTTTTACGAGGGGGTTAAAATTCTAGGCGAACTAAGCAATCACGAAAAGGATGCCGCTGAACTAATAGATTTCGTTAAAAAATCGCAAGCTGATTTAAATGCCAAATTTAGTAATTTTATCGTAGATAAAAGACCTAGAGTTTATATGGCAAATCCCGATCTTACGACCTACGGTAGCGGCAAATATACTGGCGTAATGTTAGCAAGAGCGGGTGCGACGAACGTCGCCGCTGCAGATATAAAGGGCTACAAGCAGGTTTCGCCGGAGCAAATTTTAGCATGGAATCCGCAGATTATCTTAGTGCAAAACCGCTATCCTCAAGTACCTGCCGAGCTTAAAGCAAACCCTGCGCTAAAAGGTCTTAGCGCCGTGAAAGAGGATAGAATTTATCTAATGCCCGAATTCGTTAAAGCCTGGGGTCATCCGACTGCTGAAGCGATGGCGCTTGGCGAGGAATGGCTTGCGATGAAGCTTTATCCGCAAAATTTTAAGGACGCAGACTTTGATAAAAAAGTAGAGGAATTCTACGAGAAATTTTACCGCGTCAAATATCAAAAATAATGCTGAACCTAATCCTGCTTCTTTTTTGGGTAGTGCTGGCGCTAATCTCGCTCGCTAGTGGGCAGTTTCATATCCCGCTAGAAGAAATTTTTAAAATTCTCTTTAGCGGAGGCGGCGATGAAGCCGCCAAAAGTGTGATGCTGGATGTTAGAATTCCGCGCATTCTACTCTCCAGCCTTTGCGGTGGAGCGCTTGCTATCGCGGGTTTGAGCTTGCAGGCGGTATTTAAAAACCCGCTCGTTGGCCCGCACATCGTAGGCGTTAGCACTGCAGCGGCATTCGGCGGCGCGCTTTGTATCTTGCTAGGATTGAGCGGCTTATGGCTTGCGGGGTTTGCATTTTGCTTCGGGCTTGCGGCGCTATTTTTACTCTATCTTTTGGCAAAATTCGTAGCACGCGC
>CAJPSJ010000183.1 GCA_905373295.1 uncultured Campylobacter sp.
TTAAATTCCCTTAAATTAGTAATTGCATATATAATTTTATGATTTAGTTTATTAAAAATTTTATTATTATTTAAGAGGAATTGTAAGATAATCCCGCCAATAAATTGATATAGATTATAAAATCTAAAAAGGATTTTTATGAAAAAGGGTAAAATTTTGCTCTCTTTTGCGCTACTTTGCTCGCCGTTTTGGCTTACTGCGGCGCAAAATAGCGGCGCTTCTCAAAACTCGTCCGCCGCAAGCTCTGCTTCTAAAATTTCATCGTCGCAAGGCTCGCGTCCAGACGCTGCATCACAGGGCTCCACGCCGCGGGCTTCAGATTTAGCCTCTAATAGTGTGGCGCCGAAAAACTCTGTGCAAAAGCCTGGAAGCCGCCCTACCGCTGCAAATTCCGCGTCGCATGGCAGCGCTGTCGTAAGCCCCGCCACTAAAGACATTGCACAAAATTCCACGTCGCAAAGCGGTAGCGCAGAAAATTCTACGCTGCAGGGCTTGGACGACGATAATCTCGGCACCATAAACGTCACGGGCAAGGCCGATCTGTCCACTACCGAGGGCACGGGCTTCTTATACGACGGGCAATATGAGCACCGCGACGGGGCTAAATTTAAGCATAAGAGAGACGCCGCAGTCCATAAGCGTCATCTCCAATCAGCTTTTAAAAGATCTGAGCCTGCACAACGCCGAAGAGGCTCTTTCAAAATACGCAACCGGCATTTCGCTAAATAACGACGCGGGCGGCAATCGCATCGTCTCGCGCAGCTTTTATGTGGATAATATCCAAGAAGACGGCATCGCAAGCTCGGTTTCCAGCTCCGTGTTCGGGCCTCTTGGATCATCGAAGGAATTTACCGATTTGGAATTCTACGATCGCGTCGAGGTTCTGCGCGGCGTAGCGGGCCTTACGCAAAGCAACGGCGAGCCCGGCGGCACGATAAATTTAATCCGAAAGCGTCCGAGCGATCAATTCGGCTTTAACGCAAGTTTAAGCGGCGGTAGCTGGGATAGTTATCGCGGCATGATCGACGTTACGGATGCGATAAATCAAAGCGGTACGGCACGCGCGCGGTTGATCGGAATTTTAAGTAAAACGGGCTCGTTTAAGGACTATCCACGCAACGGCTATCGCGAAGGCGTCGGCGTTTCGACGGAATTTGACGTGGCCGATAAGACGCTTCTTAGCGCGGGATTTTTGTGGCAAAAAATCGTCGGCGTATATGATATTTACGGCGTGCCCGTCTTGGATAATCAAAAAAATTTATTAAATTTACCGCGCAGAAGTTACTTCGGCTCGGATTGGGACAGAAGCGAATATAAAAAATTTAACGCCTACAGCGAACTCTCGCACGAATTTAGCGATGATCTGAAAGCCTATGCGAGGCTCAATTATACCGATAGCGACAGCATGTTAAAATTCGGAGCGCTCGGCGGGACAAATCCTTACAACGGCACTACGTCGCATACGGTGCGATATAGGATTTATGATAACGACTTCAAAGAGATCGGGTTTCAAACGGGACTAGACGGTAAATTCGAGGCATTCGGGCAGAAGCACGACTTTTTCTTAAACGGCTCGCTTAGCAACGAAAAGCTTAATTGGCGCGAGACTAGGACGAGAGATTCGTCTCTGGCGTCGCTTGGGATGAATATTTATAACTGGGACCGCTCAAGGATTGCCCAGCCCGATTGGAGCAGTGCCGCTACGTTTAAAGACCGAAGCTCCACTACCATAAAGCAGCGCGCGATCTCGCTCGGGACTAGATTAAACTTAACCGACGATTTTCACTTTTTGCTCGGCGGGCGCTTTTCGAAGGTAACTTACAGTAGGTATTATTATAATATTTTGCGCGGTACGGCTTCGCATAGCGCAAGCCCGAGCAAATCGGATTTCACGCCGTATGCGGGGGTAGTCTGGGACTTTGCGGATAATTTTTCGTGGTACGCAAGCTATGCCGAAATTTTTAAGCCGCAAGCTGCGCGCGACAAGGACGGTAAAATTTTAGATCCCGTCGTCGGCTATAATTTAGAAACCGGCGTGAAGGGAGAATTTTTTGACGGCGAGCTTAATACGAATGTCGCGCTATTTCAGATCATTCAGAAAAATAGGGCGATGAGCGATCCTCTTAATACGAACTACTCTATCGCCGAGGGCAAGGTACGAAGCCGCGGCGTGGATGCCGAGCTGCAAGGCTCACTTACTGAGAATTGGAAATTATTCGCGGGATATACTTTCAACCGCAGCGTCTATTTAAAGACGGAAAGAACCTCCGCAGCGGTCGATTATAGCAAGGGCGCAAACGCCAAACGCTACATTCCGAAGCATCTGTTTAAGCTCTATACGAACTATGAAATTCCGCTCGGCGAAAATCGTAAGGTTACTTTGGGCGCCGGCATGCGCTATCAGAGCAAAACCGCTTCGATATATCGCGAAAACGTTGCGTACTACGCCGCGCCGCAGAAGGCTTACGCGCTGTGGGACGCGAATGTCGGCTATCATTTTGACAAGCACTTTAGCGTAAATTTTGCGGTCAAAAATATCACGGATAAGAAGTATTTTCAAAATACGCAAAATCGCGTCGCGGGGATGAATAATTACTACGGCGAACCGCGGAATTTTATGCTGACGCTAAATTATACGTATTAGGTGCGGATGGAATTTGCGCTTATGCGAACTCGGATAAACTCCCTCGCACGCGGTTGCGGATAAATCGGACTTTATAAGAGTGCGGATGAAGCGGGTGCAGAGGCGAGAGACTAGGCTTTGTCGCAAGTAGCACGTAGCGAGGCGGGTAAAATTTAAACGAAGCCGCGGGATTAAAATTTAACTCGCGATTTGGTTGATTAGTGATTGATTAGTGCGGGCGGTCACAGGCAATGCGGGCGATAAATTTAATCCCGCGATCTTGCTGCAACCGGCGCTAAATTTTAAAATTTAAAGAGAAAATTTGAAAACGCTAAAGCAATTTTTTGAAATTCTACGTCCGCACTGGTTCGGCAAGGGGGCGGCGAAGCTGTGGGCGCTGCTGCTGCTCGCGCTTGGTTTTAGCCTTGCTATCATCAAAATCAGCGTGCTGATGAACGCGTGGGATAAGCGCTTTTACGACGCGCTAAGCGAACTTAAAGGCGAGCTCATTCCCGCGCTCGTGGGCGAGTTTTTGCTCTACACGGCGCTCATTGTGCTTTTCATCGTCTGCGGCAGCTGGCTTCGCAAACTGCTCGTAATCGTCTGGCGCGAGCGGCTAAGCGCGATGATGGAGCGCAAATGGCTACATAACGCAAACTTCTACCGCACTAGCCTTGATGGAAATTTTAGCGCCCGGGGCGGTTCAAATTTAGAAAAACCTAGCGACGCAAATTTAAACGAGCGCGCAGAGTATTTCGCAGCAGAGGCGGACAGCGCAGCTTTGCATAGAGATGTAAACGAGCTTGAAATTTTACCGAGCACGGCAAAGCAAAATGCGGCAGGGCAAAGCGGCGCAAGCGAGAATAAAATTTCATCTAAAACTCGCGCAGATTGTGAAATTTCAAAAACGATCGCAAAGCTAGACAACCCTGATCAGCGTATCGCCGAGGACAGCTTACTGCTCGTGCAAAAAAGCGTCGATCTCGTAAAATCGCTCGTGTATAATCTCGCCAAGCTCATCGCCTTCGTCGCGATCTTGTGGCAGGTCTCGAAGGTACTGAAATTTGAAATTTTCGGCGTGCACTTTGAGATCGAGGGTTTTTTGCTCTACGCGGCGCTCCTTTATACGCTGCTCTGCTCGCTGATTACGCATCTCATCGGGCGCAGGCTTAGGGGGCTAAATTTTGCCAAGCAGCGCGCCGAAGCCGATTACCGCTCGGATCTGCTACTCGTGCGCGAAAATGCAGAAGCCGTGGCGTTTATGCGCGGAGAGGATGCCGAGCGTGGCCGCTTCCGCGCGAGCTTCGGCGAGATCATGAGAAATTGGCGCAGCATTATGAATACGGAATTTCGCCTCGAGTGCTTTTCGGCAAGCTACCTAAAAATCACGAATTTGATCCCGATCTTTGCCTGCTTGCCGCTGTATTTGTCGCGCGTGATGAGCTTTGGCGACATGATGCAGGCGCGCTCGGCGTTTTACAGCGTGCAAGACGGATTTGCGTGGTTTATGGACTATTACAAACAGATCATGGAGTGGGCGGCGAGCGTGCAGAGGATCTATGAGTTCATCTCGCGCATGGACGGCGAGAGCGCAAATCTGCGTGCTTGCGTCAAACAAAGC
>CAJPSJ010000184.1 GCA_905373295.1 uncultured Campylobacter sp.
CAAAGCTGTCTAACTCCAAATCGTTCCTAGTCCTCGATGAAATCTCGGCATCGGCACCGCTATGCTCCCACGTCGTCTCCTCTTTGAGATCCAACCTCGCGGGGTGTGAAATAGAATGAATGAGTGCGCGATTATGATCTCATCTTTGCAAGCTTTTAGATCGCTCATTTTCATATTTGTATCTTTTGAAATTTTCATTTTTTACTCCTTACAACCATTACAACTATTACAACAAAAGCATCTTCGTGGCTTCTTTTACTACGTCTTCGTTTATCGTGCCGCCGCCGTATTCGCAAAGCATCTTCGAACGCCTTAAAAGCTTCTCGATTTTTCTGAAATTTCCCTTTGCAAGCCTTTGTATCAGCCCTACGCAGTCCTTATCTTCTACGCCGAAGCTTTTGCAAACCTCTTTCAGATCATCTGATATAATCTGATTATCATCATTTAGATAGCTTAAGCCGCCCAATATCCATTTGTTACCGACGCGTGAGCTGAGCTGCTCTAAAGCGTCGCCGCTTCGCGAAGAGGTCAAATTTAGCTGCAATTTGTTTGTGCCGACAAGCACTAGCGGCGCGTGACTAAAATCGTGCATCCTTCTTAGGCTCTCCAGTGCACGATACGGCAAATGCTCAGCCTCGTCTATTATGATCGTCTTACTTAGCTTCTTTAGCTCGGCCGCACTACGACGGATCAGATCGTCGATGCACCCCTTGCTCTCTATCCCAAGCTCGCCGGCTAAAATTTTAAAAAGGCTCTTTGCCGACGTATTGATCGTAGCTTCAATCAGGATACTATCGGGGTGCGTACGGACGTATTCCCTAATAGCTCTCGTCTTGCCGCTACCCGCCGCTCCGCTAATCATTGCCATATCGCGATCTTTTACAGCCCAGCTTATGACCGCATGGATGCTTTTTGCATCGCGGGTTTTGATGAAAGGCAGCTCGTCTTGCAAAACATCGACTTTTTTGATAAAATTGTCAATGTAGTTTTTTGCGGGTCCTTCTACTTTGTGTGCATATTTGTAGGAGGATCCCTCCTTAATATATCCCGAAATATACGCGGGATTAATCCCCAAAAGCTTTGCGAATTTGTTTTGGCTCATACCACTTTTTTCGTTTTCTTTGATGAACCGCACTATGTCGTTTGCTAGCTTCATTTTTCACCTTTCTTTTAAAATTTAAAGTCTTTAAAATCCGTTTAAAGCCCTTTAAAAAGCACTTTTAAAATGCTTTTTGAAAAGCTTATTCGCCGCTTGCTATTTTTATGGCATCATCAAGGCTAAATTTAGCCGTTTGCCTTGCTAAATTAACCTCCAAACTCTCATAATTAAACGCTTTGGCGCTGATTTCGTTCATCTCTTTTTGTGCCTTGATCGTTTCCTTTACGGCTTTTACCTGGTCGTTATCTTCATAAACAAAATTTTCAGGCTTTAGGGCTTCTTTATGCGCCGCAAGCATTACCTCAAGGTCATAATCGACGTTTAGTCTCGTAAACTCGCTAAATTCTGCGCGCTTAATGACAGATCGAATAGCCTTCATCTCATCCTTAAAGACCTTTTTGACCATCTTATACATCTCGGCGCTCATCGGGCAAATGTTTTTATCTCTTGCTTCGCAGATGAAATTTCCGCTCTTATCAAACACAAATACGCTGCTTACGTCATCGATATTTTCGCTTATGAATACTTCCGTGCCTACGCTCGGTAAAAATTGGCTGACAAATTGCATCGCCTCGTAATTGATACCTTTTTTGCTTACCACTCGAGGCACAAGACCGCCCGCATGAAGCATAAATTCATCGAGCCTGACGCCCTTTAACGGCGTATCGTCGGCATTCCATCTATTTATCGGGCTGTTTCTCTTTCTTCCTACGCTCATCAGATCCCAGCTTAATACTTCGGTTTCAAATCTATCCCGCACCTGCTGCAGGGTTAGCAGGTATTTTAAATTCGTCTTTTTCGGTAGTCCGTTTTCATCTTTGGCGTGCCTTTCCTTTTTAGGCGTGCGCTGCTCTACCGCCTCGCGCATTGCGAGATTGAAGCCGATATAGCCTGGCGTTTGTGAAATCCCGCCGTGCTGGAGCGTGCCGAAATGTCTTTCCACAAATCCCTTCTCGTCGCCGCTGTATGCGATAGCCCTGTCGTAATCGATCCCGAGCCCGTTTAATAGGTGCTGAAATTGATCGCTTAGATAATCCTTGCCGTTATCGCCCTTGATAAAGTCCGGCTTTCCAAATTTGCTTAATGCCTTCCACATCAACCGAATTAGCCCCAAAGCGTTTGATTTTCGCTCGATACTCGCTACGCAGCGTCCGCTATAAACATCCACGATACTTAGCACATTTGCGCGTATTGCTTCGCCTTTTTCGCCGTCGCGCACCATCACGTCAAGCGGCGAGCTATCTATCTGCCAGCATTGATTTCTGCGAGTGATAATCTCGCCTTGATCTCCCATGGCGGGCTGAAAATAGCTTTTTGCCTTGTCTTCGCCTTTAGTTATCATTACGTACTCGAGGCGGCGAGCAGGATCTGCATAATAATTATCCAAATACCTTTTTACGACGCCCGCATCAAAGAGTGGCTTTATGGCGCCGCATAGAAATTTAGGGAAGTTTTGCGGCTCGCCGCAGCGATAAAAATACTCTTTATGTAGATCTCGCCAAAGCTGAGCGACGTTTAGACCGCCCGCGCCGTAAGCGCGAAATTTATCAAGCACGAACTCGCTCATCCACGGCTCAAGCTTGCTTTCGCTCTTTCTGTGTTTACCGCGATTATCTACCAAAGCGACCGCGCCGCCCGCCTTATACGCTCTTTGCCACCTAAAAAGGTTTGCTTCGCTCACGCCGAAGCTTTCGCAAAACTTTTTAGAAGACACGTTGCTCTTCTTCGCCTCTTCCCATTCCTTTAAAATTTTGATTTTCTCATCCGCTTTGCTTTTATCTGCAGGGCTTAACATGGCGTAGCTTGAGCTGTACGGCTCGTCTGATCCATCTTTTTGCTCTTTTATGTCTTGCGTGCCGAGATCACGACCTTTTACATCGCTAAATTTCATCTGTTTTACTCCGTTTTCAGAGGCGGTATCACTGAGCCATACGTTTATGTCTTTATCTATTTTTCCGCGTTTGATAGCAGCATCGATATCTGCGATACCGACCTCAAAAAGCAGCTTCGCTCCGCCGCGGCTTCTAGCACCGACGTTTTGTAGGCGGATAAATGGGTATTTTGATGAGTGGCGGCGCGAAGCTTCTTTTAACGCGCTTAAAGAAACGTTAAAAACCTTAGCCGCTACTGCAGTCTCGACATACGACATCAACTAGCCTTTTTATCCGCTTCTTCGTCTTGTTTTTTGATAAATCCTGCCGGCATTCGTTTGATTATGCCCTCGCTCAAAAGCGCCTCAAATACCTTTTTTGATGTCTTAAAATTCTTGTTTCCGAGCACTTCGCCGTTGATTACCATATAGGTGGTACGCTCGCTGAGATTGTGCTTTTTCGCCCACTGCCTAATGCTTATGCAGTTATTTTTAAAGTAATCCCTTATCATGTGGAGCCCCTTTCATTTAAATTTTTTCATCTTTAACGATGAAAATTTTTAAAGAACTTTTTACAAACCTTTGAAAGTTTTAATCCCGAATGGGGTATAATTCTTTTTCAAAGATTTGAAAGTATTATATAGTATTTTTACCTTATTGTCAAGGTTAAAATACCTTATAAAATAAAATTTTTAACTAAAGGGGCAGAAATGGGCGATCAGAAAGATAAAATCATATTTGAAAATATGAAAAAGTTTTTTAGAGTTGACAGTCTCGAAGATGTAGCAGAAAAGCTCGGCTACTCTAGAAGTACGGCTGCTACATGGCGCTCAAAAGGGATAACCTCAACGGCAAAACTAAAATTCGTTAACTTAAGTGCTAATAAGGTTAAAAAACCATATAAAGATCAAGCTTATTTAAGATATTTTGAGGATGTGACGGCAAGCGCGGGTTACGGCTCGAACAACGACACACAAAACTATTCTATAATCCCCGTTGGCAGAGACTTTATGGAGCAAGTGTTAAAAATACCTCTTAAAAATTACGATGTGATTAAAGTTTATGGGGATAGTATGGAGCCATTTGCTCAAGATGGCGACGCTATAGTAGTCGACCTGGACGCAGAGGTAAAAAATGGCGATATCGTAATAGCAAATATCAGCGGAGATGCATATATGAAAAAATTTTTAAGAGATAATAT
>CAJPSJ010000185.1 GCA_905373295.1 uncultured Campylobacter sp.
ATTTTAAGCATCAAATTTTGCTTTTCGCTAGGATTTAGCTTTTTAAATTTCTCTCTGTCCATCTGCCGCCTTTTGGTTAAATTTGACGAATTTTAGCAGATGCGCGAGTAAAAACGGATTAAGCGGTGAAATTCCGCTTTAGGTTTTGCGCCTTGCCCGCGCCGCTTGCGAAATTCTGCCGCAGCCTGAAATTTTACCGCAGCGTGAAATTTTGCCGCAAGCCGCCGCGCAGCGGATTTACCCGCCCGCACATGGGCTCGCGAAATTTCGTCCTGCCGCGAAATTGCGATATAATGGCTAAAAGAATTTAAAGTGCCAGGGCTGCTCGTTTAAGCAAGCCTTTATGCGGGCGCGATTTTGAAGCGATTTTTGCGTAGTAAAATTTGATAAATTTACCCAAAAGGAGCGAATATGCGTAAGAATTTTTTCGGTTCTATCGTTTTGGCTGCGGCCTTGGTGGGCGGCGCGTTTATAGCGGTGCCGCAGACTGCGAGTGCGGGCGTTTTGGCGCATCAGGTAAAAACCCAAGGCGAGCTTGGCTCGGTGTTTATCAACCCCTACGACGTGGCGCCTCTAACGGCCATTATTGATCGCGCGGGCAAGGACATCAAGGATATCCATGTGCGGGTGCTAGGAAAGCCTAACGGCGGCATCGACATCGCCTATAACGTCTCCGAGCATGCGCTGCTAAATCACGACGGCGTGCCGATCTGGGGGCTGTATCCGGACTATCTAAACGAGGTCGAAGTAAGCTACGTTTTTAATGGCGAAAAGAAGGTCGAAAAGTATAAAATTTACGCTCAGCCGATCGTGACGTATAGCCGAGATTATAGATTTAGCCACATGCAAAAGATGAAGGTTAAAAAGGTCGATCCCGCGTTTAAAAACAGGCTCTATCTCATCAACAACACCATTACGAGCGTTTATAAGCCGCTTGATTGGAAAAACGGCGGTGCGGCTAGCTGGAACGACTTTACAGAAAATTTCGTCGTCGATACTCAGGGCGAGGTCAGATGGTATCTGGACTATCAGAAATTTTACGACCGCAGCGAGCGCAGAGTGATGGACGGGGGCATGATGATGGGCTTTCATCAGCTACCAAACGGCGATCTTAGTTGGGGCATGGCGCAGCGATATATGCGCTACGATATGATGGGCAAGGAGGTGTATAACCGCGAGCTGCCGCGCGGCTACATCGACCTTAGCCACGAGGTGATGCCGCTTAAGGGCGATCACTTGCTGCTTCGCGTTGCTAAATATAACTACCATCATCCTGACGGCAGAATTTCGCACACGATCAGAGATCACATCATCGAGCTAGACGGCAGCGGCAAGGTCGTAGACGAGTGGGATCTGAATGAAATTTTCGGTAAAAACGTCTACCGCAGCAACCTCATCAAGGCTCTTGACGCTCGCGCCGTTTGCCTAAATATCGACATGGACGCCAAAGAGATCAAAATCAGCGACGATCTGCCTTTCGGCGACGTGACCTCGACCGGCACGGGACGCAACTGGGCGCACGTAAACTCGATCTCATACGATCCTAGCGACGACAGCATCATCCTCTCGCTTCGCCACCAAGGCATCGTTAAGATCGGCCGCGACAAAAAAGTAAAATGGATCCTCGCATCGCCTGAGGGCTGGAGCGCGGACTTTAAGGAAAAAGTGCTAGTGCCCGTCGATAAAAACGGCAACAAGATCAAATGCGAAAACTCAAAATGCGAGGGCGATTTCGACTGGTCGTGGACGCAGCACACCGCGTGGCTAACTCCGCGCTACGATAACAAGGGCAGCGTAAAGCACATCAGCGTATTTGACAACGGTGACGGCCGCGGCATGGAGCAGCCTGCGCTAAAAGAGGAAAAATACTCTCGCGCGGTCGAGTACAAGATCGACGAGAAAAAGGGCACCGTCGAGCAGACGTGGGAGTTCGGCAAGGAGCGTGGATTTGACTTCTACAGCGCGGTTACTAGCAACGTGGAGTGGCAAAAGGATAAAAGCACGTACTTCATCTCAAGCTCGAACGTCTATCTACTAAAGCCCGATAAGACGATCAAAATGGTGCTCGTGGAGATCGATCCAAAGAGCAACGACGTCAAATTTGAGATGGACGTGGAGTCGGCGTCTAGAGACGACGTGGCCTACCGCGCGCTGGTGATCGATCCAAATATCTTTGATTATTAAAATTTTGTGGTGGGTTGAAATTTAGCTTTTAAATTTCACCTACTGCTTTGGTGTGGATAGAATTTTACGACTTAAGCGCGAAATTTTAAATTTTTATATAAGATGAATTTTTTTAGCAAAGGAGCTAAAATGGAATTTGTAACCTTAAACGACGGCAATAAGCAATAAGATGCCGATTTTGGGATTTGGCGTATTTCAGGTAGATCCGAAAGAGACACAAAGATGCGTTGAGGATGCGATCTCGGTCGGCTACCGCAGCATTGATACGGCAAAGGCGTATTTTAATGAAGAAAGCGTGGGTGCAGCAATTAAGACGGCTCTTGCAGGTGGGTTAAAGCGCGAGGAGCTGTTTATCACTACTAAGCTTTGGATCAGCGACGCAGGTGAGGAGCGCGCGCTAAAAGCCTTCGATGCGTCGATGAAAAAGCTAGGGCTTGATTATCTTGATCTTTATCTCATTCATCAGCCATATGGCGATATTTACGGCTCGTGGCGAGCGATGAAACGTTTGCGCGATGAGGGCCTTGTTCGCTCTATCGGCGTTAGCAACTTCTACGCTGATCGGATCGTCGATCTGTGCGAAAACAGCGGCGTCATTCCTGCGGTAAATCAGCTTGAGTGTCACCCGTTTTTTCAGCGTGAAGCGTTAAAACGTGTACTTGATGGCTACGGGATAGCATTTGAATCGTGGGCTAGCTTTGCCGAGGGTAAAAACGATATATTTAAAAACGCCGTGCTAAGCAGTATCGGTGAAAAATACGGCAAAAGCTCAGCTCAGGTTATTTTGCGCTGGTTAATTCAGCGTGGCATCATCGTCATTCCAAAAAGCGTAAAAATAGAGCGAATGAGGCAAAATTTTGATATTTTTGATTTTACGCTTGCGCCTGATGATATGGCTGCTATCGCTGCGCTGGATACAGGCAAGACGCTATTTTTCGACCACGCAGATCCCGAGCGCGTAAAGTGGATAATACATGCCTTTGATAAGTAAAATTTATTAAATTAAAGCGGATTGCATGCTTTAAAATTAAGCTGTGAGCGTGCAATCCTTGCTATTAAATTTGAGCTTGAGCGAGATCAGAGATAGAGCTTGTAGCGATAAATTATCCTGCTCGCTCAAGCGGCGTGATGGTGTAGCTTGCTATTTTATATATTTTCTGTAGGAAGCCGCCTTGCCTTTGTCCGCTTTAATCTCAAATTTACCCTTTATTTTATACAA
This sequence comes from uncultured Campylobacter sp., assembly GCA_905373295.1. Taxonomy (GTDB): domain Bacteria; phylum Campylobacterota; class Campylobacteria; order Campylobacterales; family Campylobacteraceae; genus Campylobacter_B. The sequence goes on from CAJPSJ010000185.1 coordinate 3,404, forward strand.
TCTTTGAAATTTACCGCAAAGGAATTTTATGAAAATCGCTAAATTTTTAAGAATTTTAGCCGCCGTTTGCTTGCTCGGCGTCAGTGCAAACGCGCTAGAGGAGGGCGTTAATTATCAAGTGCTGCAAAAGCCGCTAAACGTGCCGAAAAACAGCGTCGTTAAAATTTTTAACTACGAGTGCCCGCACTGCTATGCGTTTGATAGGACGGTCACGCCGCAGCTGATGAAAAAGCTTGAGGGGACGGAGTTTTTGCCGTGGCACCTAAAGACCAAGGGCGTGTTTGGGCAGACCGCAAGCGGTATATTCGCAGCCCTTATCGTGCTTGATGAAAAGGACGACGTGAGCCTGCTAAGCGACGAGTCGAAATTTAAAAAGGCGAAATTCGCGATTTACAAAGCGGTCCACGACAAAAAGGACGATTTTGGCGGCGGCAGTGATAAACAAAGGTTCATCAAAACCGCGCTGGATGCCGCCGGCGTGAGCATGAGCGAATACGAAGCCGCGCTTGCCAGCAAAAAGGCGCAGGCTCTGCTCGCGCAGTGGGACGCGGGCTACGAAGTCGCGGTGATTTCAGGCGTGCCGGCATTCGTCGTGAGCGGTAAGTATCTTTTAAACACCTCCTCGTTCGGTTCCGTCGATGAAATGGTCGCCGCGGTAAAGGAGCTGCTGGCGAAATAGGTTTCGCCGCGCCAAAGCAAACTTTGTTTTATGCACCGCGTTAAATTTGGCCGTAGGGCTTCTAGTAAATTTTATCGCTAAGCCGTACGGCACGATAGCGACTAAATTTTATGTTTTCAAGGCGCGGGTCTCGGCGAGTAAAATTT
>CAJPSJ010000186.1 GCA_905373295.1 uncultured Campylobacter sp.
TCGCTGGTGCAGGAAGCCTTCGGGTCGCAAATTTTGGGTCGCAGCGGCGGATACGGCTTCGTGGCGATCTGCCTGTTTTTCTTCGCATTTACTACGATTTTGGGCTGGTATTACTTCGCCGAGATCAACGTGCGCTATCTGCTCGGCGCAAAATTCGTCAAGCTCTTGCAAATTTTAGTCGTCGCGTTCGTATTCATAGGAAGCGTGCAAAAGATCGACCTAGTCTGGGGGCTAGCCGATATGTTTAACGGACTGATGGTGATCCCCAACTTAATCGCAATCATCCTACTTAGCCCCGTTGTCGTGCGGCTTTTGAGCGACTTTAACGACGGCAAAAGTTACGACGCGAACGACTACAAATAATGCCGCGCGCTAAATTTCAAGCCCGCACTTGGAATTTAGCGCAAAATCGCCGCAAAATTTAGAATTTTAAAATTCTTTTCTAGCTAAAATCCTTGCCTAAATTTTATGATCTAAGGAGAACGCATGCAAATTTTAAGGAGCGAAAAATGCCCGTTTTAAAGGCATTGCTGACCGGACAACCGCGCGCTTACGGCGACGAGCGCGCTACGCAGCCTCTAAAAAGGCGCTGGGAGACGGCGATTTTTAAGCAAGCCAGAGCGGGCGAAGTGCGCGCGAATGAGCTTGGATTCGAGGGCGACGCGGTAGCCGACACGCTGCATCACGGCGGAGAGGAGAAGGCGATTTTTGCCAACTCGCTGCAAAATTACGCCGCGTGGGAGAGGTTTTTGGGGCTTAAAAATCTAGCCTACGGCGCAATGGGCGAAAACCTCACGATCAGCGGATTACACGAGCAAAACGTCTGCATCGGCGATGTGCACCGCATAGGCTCGCTGGTGCTGCAAGTAAGCCAGCCGCGCAAGCCCTGCTACAAGCTCTCGATGCGCTGGGGCAATGCGGAGATGACGGCGGAGATCGCGCGCAGCGGACTTACCGGCTGGTACTACCGTGTGCTGGAGGCGGGCTCGTGCCGCGCGGGCGACGAGATCTACGTCGTAGAGCGCGACCCCGCTACGATGAGCGTGATGGAGCTTAACCGTCTATTTTACGGCGATCGCCTCGATGAAGGGCTGTTAGCAAAATTTAACCTACTTATGACGCTTACTCCAAAATGGCGCGAGGATATGCGCCGCAAGCTAGAAGGCAGCTACGACGACGGCTTTATGCGGCTATGAAATTTAGCCTCGAAGCGGCGTGATAAAACCAGCAAAGCAGCGCCGCGCCTTGTTGTTTTAAAACACACTCTGGCACGAATTCTCAAAAATTTTATAAACCCGCTAACGCTAGCTTTCAAGGCACTTTCTAGCCCATCAATCAGCTTATAAAAAACACTTTCTTGCGAGCCAGCCTGCAAAATACTTTCTCGACTTGAGCATTTAAAACATCTTCTAGGCTTTCGGTATCAGCGCGCAAAACCACTTCTTAAGTGCGAGCCTTAAATTCGGGCTAAATTTCAAAGCTGAAATTTTAATTTAATCCGCGCCGCACGCACGCAAATGCGATCTGTTCTCTGCCCTATTTTATGACATGATACAGCTACAAACGGAATTAAAAACGCAAATTTAACTACGCTTAGAATTTAATCTTTTATGAAATCTAAATTTAGCCGCACGTTCAAAGCCGCGCGCGCCGCTCTTTGTAAATTTAAAATTTAAAATCGGTAAATTTAACCCTTTTGCTACGCAGCGATTTTTTCCAAAATTAAAAAGCGAACTATTTTTACTCGCGCAACACACTCATCTCGCGCATTCAGCGACGCAGCTCTTACGCTACAAACGAGCTTCCTTAAAGCTTGTAATGCGCGCCAAATTAGACATGTCTGATGCTTCGCCAAGCGCCCTTCAAAGCTTTATAGCGCTCGATATAAGTAGAATTTTGCGCGGAATTTTGCGTGGCGCGGCAACAATTGCAACCTTTAAGAGCGCGCGCCGCAGCTCAAAAGCCTATTTCAGCTTTTTAAAACCGCGTGCTGTATTATGGCTTCAAAGTCCATTCCTGCACTCACTCCACTATCGTAATCCCCGCATCTGCGCAGGCTTTTCGCGCCTTTTTAGATATGCCGATGCCGGTCGTTTCGACTTTTTTAAGATTAATAAAGGGCGCAAGCTCGGCGGCGTCTAGATTTTTGATGTCAAAAAGCTCGTCCTCGCCGTCCCAATCAGGGGCGATTTGCAGGTAAATTTCGTTTCCGCCGTCAAGATATAGCTCGCTCACCTGCTCTGCCAAATTTGCGGGGACAGGATAGTCCTTAAACCACTTTTTGGCTTGCGGCAAGGCGCCGAAGTCCACGTACGGATCGATGCCGCGCTCCTCGCAGTACTCAAACACGTCAAATTTGGGCTCCAGCAGAGCTTTTTCATACATCAGCTCGTTCATCACGGCGACTTTGAAATTGAAATTTTTAAACGCTAGCGTCTCGCCCGCAGCGCGCGGAAGCTTAAATTTATCGCTCGGCTTTCGTTTTACCTTTTTCGTCTTTTGATTGATGCAGATGCGCCCTATCGGCATTTTCGCAGCTCGCACGATATCTGCGATCTCGTCGGTGTCGCGCTTAGCGAAGCGCTCGGCAAAGTCCATTTCGTCGATTTTTTGTTGCACGGCCTCGGCTAGAGCTAGCGAGACTTCGAATTTGCCTAAGCTAAGCTCCAAAAATATATATGCGCCGCGCAGCTCCTGCTCAGGCACGGCCTCAAGCGGCGGCCTGCCCTCAAGCGTGAATGTGCCGCCGTAGAGCTTGCGCGGAACCTCGTGCTGCACGCCCTTTGCGACCTCAAGCATCAAAATTAAAAATTATCTCGGAAAGCCTCGGTTCTGCGAGCTTTCCTGCGCGCACGAAGGCGAAAATCCCCGCCTCATCCCAAAAATAGCGGCTTTTGCCCTTCCTGTCATCGATCACGCGCGGCTGACCTAGGGCTTCATTAAATTTAGCCAGATCAAACTCACAGTTTACGCCGCCGATGAAAATGCCGTCCTGGCGCACATCGACGTCAAATTTTTGCTTTTTAAAAATGCCAAACAGTCCCATTTATCGCTCCTAATTTTGCGTTAAATTTCGTTTTAAAATTTTTCCAAAAACCCATAAAAATCGTCTGCGAAAAGCCTATCCTCGCCCTCCGCATAGTCGCGCACATATACGGGGTATTCGCGGGGCGCGTCGTCTACCCGCTCGCTCGCTATCTCTTTCGTCGCTCCGCTTGCTGCATCGCCTGCCGCTTCGCTTGTTGTTGCGCCCGCAGCTTTGCACGTCGTTTCATCTGCCGCCTCGACATTCATATCGTGCGCCGCATCCGGCGATCTCTCTCCGCGCGCTTCGTCGCCAGGTGCCCTATTTTCCGCACCGTCGGCTACCGTCGCGACGACCGTATCGCGCACCGTCGCGCCCGCAGCTTCGTCGCTCGCGCTCGCCGCCGTCTTGCCGCGCGCCGTATTGGGCGCGCCGTCCGCTATGTCGCTTGCGGGCGAAATCTTAAAATAATACTCCTCCTCCTCGAGCTGCAAAAACACGAGCTCGTCCGCGGCGAATAGCCCGTTTTTGAGATTTATCTCATACGTGTAGCAGATGTCGGCGTCGGCATCCTCTGCAAACTCGGGCGGCGCGATCGTTTTTAGCTCCGTTCCCGCCGCGCTCACGCTAGCATATCTTAGCAGCATCTGCTTGTAGCTCGCAGGCAGCGCAAAACCGAGCCTCCGCTGCGCCTGCGCGATCCACGCGGGCTTTATATCGCTGCGCCTCGCAGCCGTGATATTTTTAGATTTTTGAATAAGTTTTTCTATCATTTTGATCCCATTTCGAGCGAGAAATTTTAACGCCTTAGCACACCAGACGCGCTGTTTGCATAAAACCACGGGCGTTTGCGCGGCTTTGAAAATCTAAATTTAAAAGCACGCGCGGCTTCAAAATCAAAGCGAGCCGTTTAAATTTCGAGCAGCCCGCGCATAAAATTTTGACCGCAAACGCGAACCGGCAGAGTTCTAGCGATCTAAATTTAGCGCTAAGCCCTAGCCAGCGCTATTACTTCGATCTCCACAAGCGCGCCTTTGGGGAGTTTGGCGACCTGCACCGTGCTGCGAGCGGGCTTGTGCTCGCCGAACGCCGCAGCATATATCTCGTTCACCGCGGCAAAATCACCCATATCGGCTAGGAAAATCGTCGTTTTGACGGCATCTTGCAGCGTCGCGCCCGCTTCTTTTAGGATCGCGG
>CAJPSJ010000187.1 GCA_905373295.1 uncultured Campylobacter sp.
ATTTTTTGCATTTTATTTCCGCCCATTTTTGCGGCTTGCATTAAAATTTTAAAATTTAAAAGCAACCTGTTTCGTTATCATTGCTCGTCTGCTTAAAAAGCGAGCGGGATTCTACTTCGGTGCAGATTTAAACACGGCGCGTAAAAACGGGCGCGGCATTAAAATTTTAAAAGACAACACGCAAAAATGGGCGGAAATAAAATGCAAAAAATAGCTTGGAAATTTGGCGAACTTGAAAAAGTCGCGACGGATGAGGGCTTTATTTGGTACGCGGAGCTGGCACTAAAAAGCGAAAGCTTCGGCGAGGTGTCGTTTTGTCTTGTGTCTGCGGATACGGTGGATGTGGACGATGAGACGATTTTGCTTGCTCGGCGGATCGCCCGAAATATCGATCGGTACGTAAAAGACGCCCTTGCTTTCCTGCGAGACGAGCTTAGGCGCGAGTATTGTTTGGGCGAGGATGAGCTTAGGCTGCTTGACGTGCCCGTTTGCGATCTGCCGTTTGAGCTTCCGCAATGCACGTTTTACGTGCGCGATACGCAGTGGCTGATGAGATTTGCCGAGGGCGCGCTTGATATTTGCGAGCCTTTCGGCATCGGGGTGATTTTCGAGGGCGAAAGACCGCTGCGCGTGGAAAATTTAGAGTTTTGCTAGCTGCGGTAAAATGCTAAATTTAAAGGCGGACGGGAATTTTAATGCTTTGCCGAGTTTGAAATTTTTCGGCTCTTTGCGAATGTAATGTGGTAAATTTTAAAATTTAATCGCAAGGTGCGGCATCAAAAAGGCGCGGCGCCGAATTTAATATAATCTCTAAAATTTAAACGCTTAAAAGAAGCGAGCCGTGAGCGAAAAATTTCAAGTCGAGATAAAAGAGCTAGACGAAAAATTCGCTACAATACCGGAGAATTTAAAGAAGCGATACGACAAACATAGGCTAATTAGGTGCTCCAGTATGGTATTTTTAGTGCTTTTGTTCGGTATTGCATCGGTAGTTTCGCGACTTATTTCTTACGTGGATATTCAGATGCCCGAGCCTATTTTGTTTTGTGTGGCAGTAGTTTTATCCATTTGCTTGACGGCATTTTGTTTAAAGTGCTACAAGACAAAAAAATACAGCAACTTTTTTATAAAAAATCAAGATGCCAGTTTGACGATTTTTACTTTTGAGAATACGGCTAGTTTGGTCTTGGTTTTATTTCCCACTTTGCTATTTCTATCTTCGGCAATGGGAGGTTCGCGAGATGAGTTAAGCGGCGCCGGCACTTTATACGGAGTCTTTATAGCTCCGATTTGCATATTAGTTTTTCTTTTATGCTATTTTTATAATAAAGGCTCATATACTCCAAGGGTCCATATCTGCGGCTCTCAAACGAAGCTTGATTTGTCGGTGCGAGAAGCCGAATTTAAAAAGGATAAACTAAACGAGAAATTTGCCAATATTCCAAAAAATTTAAAAAGGCGATATGACATACATAGATTGGTTAGGCGTGCGAGCGCAATATTTTTGGCGTTTTTATTTATCATTGTTACATTTGCGAGCGCTATTACTACATTGCGCGGCGTTGTTATTGTTTTAGTAATGTTATTTTCGTCTATTCTATTAACTATAGGTTATTTAAAAAGTAATTCTATTAAAGGATATAGCAAGCTTTTCATAAAAAATCAGCGAATTTCTTTAGTGGTTTTTACTATTGAAAATTTAGCTAGTGCGGCTTTGATCTTGTATCCGCTAGCACTAATAATAGTGGCATTGATCGCTAAAAATAATGAGAGGATAATGGACTTGCTTTTAAGTGGCTCGAATATATCGTCTGTTTGCTTGATCGTTTTCACAGCGTGCTATTTTTTCAACCGAAGCACGTATATTCCAAAAGACGATAAATTCTGCTAAATTTAAACGGGATGAGAGCTCGCGAATATTCTTGCTGATGAATTTTGCGGTGCCTATGGCGTTTTTATTCGCGTGGTTTAGGACGGAAAAAATTGCTTAGAATTTTACGGATGTTTACGTAAGAAATTGGGCGAAATTCCGCTTCGGCGCGGAATTTAAGCATAGCGCGCAAACGCGTAAAGATGGCTGTAAATATGGACGCACGGAAAAGCAATAAAGGTGCGCAAAAGATGCAAAGATGGGTACGGAGCGCGTTGCGGAATAGAGGCGCGAGCTGCTGTGAATTTCACATTGCGTTACGCGCATGAATTTCACGCTCCGCCAGGTGAATTTAACGTGCAAATTTCACGACGAAATTTCAGGGCGTTTCGAGTCTCGCGATTTACAGCTTCCTAAGTTTTGCGATCTCATCGCGTAGCGCCGCGGCCTTTTCAAACTCCAGAGCCGATGCGGCTTCGAGCATCTGCTTGCGGAGCTCCTTTACGATCTTGGCGCGCTCGGCGGCGGGCATCTTCTCTAAATTGGCACCCTTTCTTAAAATTTCGGTTCCGTCCTCGATCTTTAGGCTCTCCTCGATATTGCGGCTCGCAGAATGCGGGGTTATGCCGTGGGTGCGGTTGTATTCATCTTGAAATTTGCGGCGCTTTTGGGTGATGTCGATCGCCTCTTGCATCGAAGCGGTGATCTTTTTGCAAAACATCACTACCTGCCCGTGCACGTTTCGCGCGGCTCGCCCCATCGTCTGAATAAGGCTGGTGCGCGAGCGCAAAAAGCCCTCCTTATCGGCATCCATGATAACGACAAGGCTTACTTCGGGCAGATCGAGCCCCTCGCGGAGCAGATTTATACCGATTAGCATATCGTATTCGCCGCTGCGCAGGCCACGGATGAGCTCGTTGCGCTCGATCGCATCGATGTCCGAGTGCATATATTTGACCTTAAGCCCAAGCTCCAGATAGTATTTGCTCAGCTCCTCCGCCATCTTTTTGGTTAGTACGGTTACTAAGATCCGCTCGCCGCGCGCTATGACCTCCTTTGCCATATCGTGTAAAATTTCGACCTGGTTGTCGCTGTCTTTTAAGATAATCTGCGGATCGAGCAGCCCCGTCGGGCGCAGTATCTGCTCATATACGGCTCCGCGGCTAAGATCCAGCTCGTAATCATTTGGCGTTGCAGAGACGAATAGGAATTTAGCTTTTTTATTGATAAACTCATCAAACATTAGCGGGCGGTTATCAAGTGCAGAGGGCAGGCGGAAGCCGTACTCTACGAGCGTTTCTTTACGGCTGCGATCTCCTGCAAACATCCCGCGAAACTGCGGTAGGCTCACGTGGCTTTCATCGACGATGACGAGATAGTCCTTGCCCTTGCTCTCGTAGTAATCAAAGAGCGAATATGGCGTCTCGCCCGGCTTTTGACCGGTCAGATAGCGCGCGTAGTTTTCGATCCCCTTACACATCCCCGTAGCGCCCAACATCTCAAGATCAAACTCCACTCGCCCTTTCAGCCGCTGCGCCTCTACGAGCTTGCCCGCGTCCTCGAAAAATTTCAGCCTCTGCTCAAGCTCCTCCTCGATCCCTTTGATCGTCGATTTCAGGCGCTGCTCGCCTACGATGAACTGGCTCGTCGGGTAGAGAATAAATTTTTTGACGCTCTGCGTCTTTTTGTTTTCTAGCACGTCCAGATGATACATCGCCTCTATCTCGTCGCCGAAAAACTCGATCCTAAACGCCTCGTCGTTAAAGTACGCGGGGTAGATGTCGATCACGTCGCCGTTTACGCGAAAATTCCCGCGATCAAAAAAATCGTCGTTGCGTTTGTATCCCATATCGACGAGCTTGCGAAGTAAAAATTTAGTGCTAAATTTTGATCCGATCTCAAAAAACAGCACCATGCCTTTATATTCGGCGGGATCGCCCAGGCCGTAGTTTGCCGAAACTGACGCTACGGTGATGACGTCGTCGAAGCTCAGCAAACTCGCCGTGGCACTTAGCCGCAATCGCTCGAGCTCTTGGTTTACGTCGCTGTCCTTTTCGATGAAAAGATCCTGCCTGGGGATGTAGGCCTCGGGTTGATAGTAATCGTAGTAGCTGATGAAACACTCGACGTGATTTTGCGGGAAAAAGCCCTTAAATTCGCTATAAAGCTGCGCCGCGAGAGATTTATTATGCGTCATTACGAGCGCGGGAATTGCAAGGCGCTTGATGATATTTGCCATAGTAAAAGTTTTGCCCGAGCCGGTAACTCCGAGAAGAGTTTGGTATTTATTGCCGCTTTGAA
>CAJPSJ010000188.1 GCA_905373295.1 uncultured Campylobacter sp.
GGCGCGATCAAAAGATCATCAAGATCAAAAACGACGAGATCAAAAAGATGCTGGGCTTGGCGCCGCAGGAGCGATATGCGAGCTTTAATTCGGTCTTTGATGAAAACGGCAACTACAAGCTCGCCCACGCCCTGGACGAGGCGAATGAAAAAAGCGCCTCGCGCCGCGGCGTGCTTGATAACGAGCTGATTAAATTCGACGAGCGGCTAAATATCGCGTATCTGACCTTTAGAGGGGTGTTTTTTAAATTTATCCCCGTGCCGAACGATCCGCAAAACGCGTGGCTCTCGCCGAACGACGCCTTCGCGGATTATAGTATCGCTCCGCAGATCAAAGGCGTGCTAAATGATTATCTAAACGGCTTGCAGGATGGAATTTCGGATAATGATTGGACTAAAGCGGACGGCGCACTTGCGGAGCTGAAAAACTACCAAAGAGCCACCTCTGCAGCTATTCTTCCAAGCGTTAGCCGCGTCAAGGCCGAGGTGTTTTACAACAAAGCTTCGGTTTTTAAAAAGCTCGTTTATTGCTATATGATCCTAGGCGGCGTAGCTCTAATATTGGCGCTTTTGGGCGCGCTTTGCGGTAAGAGCTTCACGCTCGCGCAAAAAATTTTATTTGCGGCCTTTGCGATATGTTTTACAGCACATACCCTCGCGCTTGCGCTGCGCTGGTACGTCGCGGCTCACGCGCCGTGGAGCGATAGCTATGAGTCGATGATCTACATCGGCTGGTCGGCGGCGCTTGCGGGGATCATATTTTTTAGAAAGTCCCTACTTACGCTAAGCGCAAGCTGCTTGCTAGCTAGCATCGTGATGCTGGTAGCGCATATGAGCTTCGTAAATCCGCAGATTACCAACCTCGTGCCGGTGCTAAAGTCGTATTGGCTTAGCATCCACGTCTCGGTTATCACGGCTAGCTATGGATTTTTAGGGCTTAGCTGCCTGCTTGGGCTTTTGGCTCTTGTTTTGATGGCGCTTAAAAACGGCGCCAATCGCGAGCGGCTTAACGCACAGATCAGATATATAACGGCGATCAACGAGATCAGCCTCATCGTGGGGCTTTCGATGCTGACGCTTGGAAATTTCTTCGGCGGCGTGTGGGCGAATGAGAGCTGGGGGCGATACTGGGGCTGGGATAGCAAAGAGACCTGGTCGTATGTCTCGATCATCGTCTATGCGATCGTGCTGCATCTGAAATTTATCCCGAAGCTCGGCTCGATCTATGTTTATTGCGTGAGCTCGATGCTCGCGTATAGCTCGATCATAATGACCTATTTCGGCGTAAATTTCTACCTCACCGGCATGCACTCTTATGCCGCAGGAGATGCGCCGCAGATACCCGCGCCGTTTTATTGTATAATAGCGGCGATAATTTTAATAATCGCTCTTGCTTTCAGAGGCAGGGATGTAAAAACGATATGAAGGAGTAAATTTGAAAAAATTTCTAATAGCGTTAGCCTTGGCTGCCGCGGCAAACGCGGGCTTTATCAGCGAGGGCATTCAAGCTCAGCAAAGCGGCGATCATAAAAAACTCGCAGAAATTTACGAGCGAGCGTGCGGCTTGGAAAATAAAGCTTCGGGATGCTATAATCTAGCCGTTTTGTATTTTGAGGGCACCGGCAACGTAGAGAAAAATTTCGAAAAAGCGATCAGCCTCTACGAGAAGGCGTGTAGCGCTAAATTTGCGCTTGCGTGTAATAATCTAGGCTATATCTACGAAAGCGGCAACGGCGCGGATCAAAATTTTATCAAAGCTGCGGCTTATTACGAAAAGGCTTGCAAAGATAACGAAGGCTGCACCTCGCTCGGGCTTTTATACGCAAACGGCGCTGGGCTTGCAAAGGATGTCGCCAAGGCGGCGAGCCTTTATGAGAAGGCCTGCACCTACGGCGATATGATGGGCTGCAACAACCTGGGCTATCTGTATCTGAAGGGCGAAGGCGTGCAGCAAAGCTTCGCAAAGGCTAAAATTTTTTACGAAAAAGCCTGCGGCGGCGACATCGGCATCGGCTGCAACAACCTTGGCTATCTATACGCCTTCGGGCAGGGGGTGGGCCAGGATTATAAGCAAGCAAAGCAGCAGTATGAAAAGGCGTGCAACCTCGGCTACTTCGACGGCTGCAATAACCTAGCCATAATGTATGCCGAAGGAAAAGGGGTGAAGTCCGATAACGCCAAAGCAAAAGAGCTTTTCAAAAAAAGCTGCGACGGCGGCATCAAGATGGGCTGCGAGAATTTGGAATTTTTAAACTCGATTAGTAAGTAAATTTAAAACATCAAAATTTTAAGGAGATAGTATGATTTTACGTTCGTTTTTAGCTTCGGCTGCGCTTGTCGCGCTCGTTTGCGGCGCCTCCATGGACGGGGCCAATAAACCGGCAAAGCCTATGTTTCAAAGCGTGGATCCTAGCAAGGCTACGCTTGTAGGAAGCGGCGAGGGCAAAGAATACTGCGCCGTTTGCGGAATGAGCCTGGTTAAATTCTATAAAACTAATCACGTTTGGAACGGCAAGCAAGTAGCTTCCCTGCACTGCTTGTACGAGATTACGGGCGGCAAAATCCCAAGCGATGCGCAGGTCGTCGATACGAAAAATCTAAATTTGATCGACGTAAATAAAGCCTTTTACGTCGTGGGCAGCAAGGTCAAAGGCACGATGAGCCGCAATAGCAAATACGCCTTCTCAACCGAAGCCGACGCGAAGGAATTCCAAGCCGAAAACGGCGGCGAGATAATGAGCTTCGCCAAGTCCTACGAGATTGCAGGGCAGGATTTCGAGGGCGATAATAAGATGATCAAAGCCAAGCGTGAGGGCGGCGTTTACGCGCACGGTAAAGAATTTTACGAAACAAACTGCGCTAAAACTGAAGCGAAAAGCTTTAAAGCCATCTCCGAGCTTAAAGCTCATCTCAAAAATGTTTGCGACGCAAAAGGCGCGAGCAAGGAGCCTGAGTACGACAAACACCTGCAAGCCGCGGCGCTGTATCTATGGGATGCGCCGGCAAATTTAGGTAGCAGCGGTAAAGATGCAAAAGTGAAAAAGCCTGAAAAGATCGTCGTGCCCGAGGGTGCTAAATGCCCGGTCTGCGGCATGCTAGTGGGTAAAAACCCTAACTGGGCGGCGATGATAGAGGTTCAGGGCGGCGAAAACCTATATTTTGACGGCGTAAAAGACCTGATGAAGTACTACTTCCAAAAGGGCAAGGGCTTTGATAAAATTTTCGTAACCGACTACTACAAGCTACATAAGATTGACGCTAAAAGCGCCTTTTTCGTGCTCGGCTCTAACGTCTTAGGACCGATGGGCGACGAGCTCATTGCGTTTGATAGCGAGAGCGCGGCTAAGACCTTCGCTAAAGATCACGGAGGCAAGAGCGTACTTAAATTTGATGAAATCAAAGAGAGCGTAATAGAAGGGCTATGAGGCTCATTTGCGCTTTGTTGATCTTTTTTGCCGCCCTTTACGCGCTCATTGCGGTACATTACGTAAGCTTTGATCGCGCAAAGAGCGAGCAGTGTCTGCAAAAGCTCGCGCGCGAGATAAGGGACGTGCGGCTCTCAAGCAGCTTTAAGAGCAAGGCCTACGCGGAGTTCGTCTATGATAAGTAAAAGCTTCATCGACTACTCCGTAACTCTGCTACGAAAAGACAGAGCCGATCACTCCTTTAGCTTCGCGATATTTGCCTTTATCGTTTTTATTTTAAGCTCGGTGCTTTTTATCTCGGGCTCCATTCAAAACGATCTCGAAAAAGTCATCAAGCTCAGACCCGACATCGTCGTAGAGGCTCTGCGTGCGGGCAAACGCGATCTGATGCACGACGGCTATATCTACGACATCTCTAAGATCGCGGGCGTCAGCGAAGTGCAGGGCGCCGTGGACGGGATGTATTACTTCGCTCAAAAGCGCGTTTGGTTTCATATCGTAGGCGACGAAAGCCTGAGCGAAAACGAAATGATCGTAGGCGAGGGAGTAAAAGCGGCGATGGGCGAGTGGTACTACGAGGACGAGTTTCACTTCTTGACCGAACAGCGCCTAATCGCGATTAAGATTAATAAAATTTCGCCGCACGAAAGCAGCATTGTCTCAAACGACGTGATCTATCTAAACCCCGCCACCGCGCGCGAGGTGCTAAGCCTGAAGGAGGGCGAATACACCAAGCTCTACGTAA
>CAJPSJ010000189.1 GCA_905373295.1 uncultured Campylobacter sp.
GGGCGTCTCTGCCGTAATAGGCGGTATCTTATATGCCACAGCAGATGTAAATCCTAAAATCAGGTGGACGCAAGTAATATAATTTCCACCCGCAGGCTTGACTTTGCTAAAACAAGGAGTAAAAAAAGAAAATGGATAGCACGCAAATCGGAATTTCAATATCGCTGATTACCAAAGGTTTTTCCGTACTTAGCGGCGATGTGAAAAGGCTGAACGCCCTTTCAGAAAGCCTAAAAAAAGCGGGGCGGGACGTAACGGAGCTAAATCAAAAAATATCCAAAATCAAGTCCTTTAAAGAGAAGATCGGTATCAACCAGGATAAAATTCTAGGCGAATTTTCACATTTTCAAAGCAGGCTAGCGGCCGTCGGCTCTTTCGGGTTGCCGTTAAAACTTGCGATAGATTACGAGGATGCATTCGCTGATATCAAAAAGGTAGTGGATTTCAAGGATGAAGCCGAAAAAGAGGCGTTTTCAAATGAGCTTTTAAGGCTAACTCAGATAATACCGCTTACCGCGAAAGAGCTTACCCAAATTGCTGCTGCAGGCGGCCAAATGGGTATTTCAAAAGATGAGCTTTTGGATTTTACGCAGATGGTAGCAAAAGTTGCGACCGCTTTTGATATGTCTGCGGATAGCGCTGGAGAGAGTATTGGAAAGATCAAAAATATTTTAAATTTGGATCTTAGCGGCACAAAAGATTTGATGGATGTCATAAACGGGCTTTCAAATTCGAATCCGGCAAAGGCCGGCGAGCTTGTCGACGTGATGAAACGAATCGGTGCCCAAGGAAAACAAATCGGACTTACAAAAGAGCAAACTGTTGCTTTGGGCTCGGCATTTATTTCGCTCGGAAAAGCGCCCGAAACTGCATCTAACGCGGCCAATAAGCTGATGAAAACATTAGGAAATATCTCAACTTCGAGCGAGAAAGAGAAAAAGGCTCTTGCCGAGCTAGGGTTTGATGTGGATTTTATCCAAGCCGGGATGAAGACGGATTCTAAAAAAATGATGATGGATTTTTTGCGCGCAGTGAAAAACATCGAGGATAGTAAGCGCGGAGCTATACTTAATACGCTTTTTGGCGATAATTACGATACTGATATCGCTACGTTAGTCGGCGGTTTGGATACCCTCGAAAAGGCCATGAACGATGTTGCGAATCCAGCAAAATTTAAAAACAGCTCGGACACGGAATTTCAAAATAAAGCGAATACCACTCTCGCAGCACTTAAACGTTTTAGGGGGGCATGGACGGCTATCGGTATTCAGATCGGAAATGCATTTTTACCTGTGCTAAACACCGTTACATCATTTTTTAGCGCAGTAGCTAAATTCATAAGTTATTTTTTAAAGGAATTCCCAAGACTTTCAAAAGTAATTTTTGGCATTGTAGGTGGGTTTTTAGCAATCGTTACGCTTGCACCGATGTTTAGAATCTTGGGCTGGAGTATTGGAATTTTAATCAATCAAGCTCGTATTTTAGGTACGGCTTTTTCATTCTTAATTAAAGTCTTTAGATTAAAGTGGTTAGCCACCCTCAAGCTTAACCTGGCGTATATCGCCGTTACGGCACAAACTAAAGCCACCGCCGCCGCTACGTGGATAGCGAATACGGCAAGTAAGGCCTATGCATTTACTACGGGAATTTTAAGCAAAGCACTAACTGCGTTAAAGGCGGGATTTGCTGCTGCGGGATTAGGAGCAAAAATACTTCGTATCGCGCTAATCAGTACCGGTATTGGCGCCATAGCGGTCGGTATCGGCATAGCCGCCGCGTATATTATAGAGCACTGGGATGAGGTAAAAGCCTTCTTTATGGGCTTTTGGCAAAAAATTCAGCCGTATTGGGAAAGTATTGCAGCCTGGTTTGAAAAGGTCTGGAGCACGGTGGCTAACTTTTTTAGCTCCGTTTGGGATAGCGCAAAGGCTTTATTTAGCGGATCGTGGGACGGGATAGAGACGAGATTTAGCGCTGCGGTAGAGACGATTAAAGCCTTTTTTTCTCCACTTACAGATTTTTTCAGCGATATCGCTAAAAGTATTTCGGCTGCGTTTGATTGGGTAATAGATTTTTGGAAAAATACTTTTGGCGGCTTTTTTGATTGGATAGGCGAGAAAGTGAATTGGATGAAAGATATGGCACGTAGCGTCAAGGAATTTTTTGGCTTCGACGAGGATGCGGATACTCCGCAAAAAAGCGCGATTAATCTATTTGGGCAGAACGCAAGAGGCGAACTTGCGGACATCAATAAAACCTATGCCGGGCAAACTCGCTCCGCTGTTTTAAAAACGGCGGATGGCCGCGAAGTGAATGTAAATTTCAGCGGGAATTTCAACCTGCATTCAAATGACGGGAAATTTGATTTACAAAGCTTTAAATCTCAAGTTACTCGCGGCGTACAAGACGCTCTCAGGCGCGACGAGCTTAACTCCCAAAATACGGACGTAAGGGGCTAGAATGGTCTTAAACATCGGTGGCTTTAAATTTGAATGGAAGCAGACGCTTGGTATCGACATGCAGACTGATTTTAGCATTGAATCGATAGATAGAATCGAAAATCACCCGACTTTATTATCCGCTGCGCTGGAAAGTCAGACTATTAGCGTATCTGCACAGACATTGCCGTTTAGAAACGACGGGCAAAATGCGTTAAAGGCACTTTACATATTAGCGGCGACACGACAAAGTTATCCTTTGGTAGGCGGTAACGGTAGATATTTCGGTAGGTTCGCAATTATCAAAATCAGTGAAAAGAGGGCTATTTTTACGCCAAACGGAGCATTTTTAACACAAAATTTCACAATGGAGCTGAAAAGAGATTATGATATATAGAGCGAAAGATGACGAACGGCTAGATCAAGTCGTTTATAAATATTACGGCCATTTGAAGTATTTTGAGCAGGTTTTGGAGCTAAACGCCAAACTAGATCCAATATTAAAGGCCGGGGATATCGTATTGTTGCCAGAAATTGAGGAAGCGACGAAAGAGCAGGCAAAACTATGGTGAGAAAACCGAGTTTCAAGCTTGAAGCAAATGGCAAAAATATCACAGATGCCATCAAAAGAAACCTTTTAAACCTAAATTTCGACGATAAAGAGGGATTCAAAAGCGACGAGATCAGCTTTCAAGTGTTTGGGATCTACGCCAAGCCCGCGTTTGGCGACAAATTAAAGCTTTGGCTTGGTTGGGCGAATGATCTTTCATCCGCAAATCAAGAAAGCGGGCTTTATTTTTGTGGCTCTTTCAGCGTACAAACGGTAAGTAGGGACTATAAAGCTAAAACAACTGAAGTGCGCGCAACCGCTGTAAATTTTGCCAGCCCCCAAAAGGATAAAAAGCGATGTAGCTGGGAAAATACTTCAGTTTTTGCGATCGCAGGCAAAATAGCCGAACAAAATAATCTAAACTTAAAAACTACTGGAGCCGATCAGCCCGTTATGTCTGAGCTACAAGACGGGATCAGCGATATAGAATTCCTCTACACGCTTTGTTTTAAACTGGGCTATAAAGCATTTATTAAAAATGACACCGTGATCGTAACTCCCAAAGAAGCAAAGGGTGATGAGACTCAAACAAGCGGGACGTCAAAAAATAATAACCTACCCGAATTCAGTATAAATCTAACCGATCTAAGCTCCCTTGAAATTACGGAAGCAAATCGAAATAGTTACACTGCGGTAATTTTAGAGTGGCAAGATATCTCAAGCGGAAAAACTAAAAGCATTAAAGTAGGCAAAGGCGAGCAGGTTTATAAAATGCAAATTCCTGAGCCAAAAAGCGATAATGAGGCTTTTAAGCGCGGTGAGGCTAAATTAAACGAGCTTCAACGAGGCGGCATTAGTGGCAGGTGTGAGACTTTGGGCGCAAATATAGTAGCCGGGGGAAAGCTGAAATTTAAAGACGCTTTAGGGCTTGAAAAAAGCGAATTTACCATAAAGTCCGTATCGCACAAATTGAGTGTTGAAAATTACAGTGTAGAGATAGAATTTGAAGGATAAAGGAGTAAAAATGACCTTAGAAATCGTTAGATTCAAGGAAATTGATGATATGACGCTAGGGCGTTTTATCTTACGCGATGGCGAAAAGGAAGTGTTAAAAGGCTATACCTGCGAGCCTGCGGGCCCCGATACTACACAAAGCGGCATGGA
>CAJPSJ010000190.1 GCA_905373295.1 uncultured Campylobacter sp.
ACTCATCCAAAACCGTCTGGCTGATGTCGTCTATGTTTAGCCCAAGCTGCGCGAGCTTAGCCGAAACGCCCGCTACTATGCCAACTTTGTCCTTACCGATCACCGTTACGATCGCTTTCACTCTTACTCCTTTTTAAAATTTATTTAGCTATTTTGAGCGCGAAATCCCTTTAAAACTACTGAATTTTGCCGCCGTTTGAAATTATCAGCGCAAACACGATTGCGACCAAAGCGTAAAATATTACCGCGAGCCATATTGCCCATCTATTCACGCCGCCGCCCCGCCTTAGGGCTTCGTCGTCCTGTTTATCCAATAGCGCGACAAATCTATAGCAAACAAAATATTTCGCCATAGTTCCACTACTGACACTAACCGCCATTCCTATACTTCTATCATATTCATCCAAAAACGGAATAAAGCAAGAAATTACCACAAAGGCAAATAGGGCTGCGGCAATTTTATACTCCTTGCGGTACAGAAAAAAGAACAGCGTGCCGAAAAAGGCCCACCAACTCCACGTGCTTACGTAATTTAGCTCGCGCTGCTTGCCGGCGGCGAAAAATTTCTCGCAGGCGCGCGCGTAAATTTCAACTTTGCTCGGGGTTTGCAAGAAAATTTCCAGCTTCTGCCGAAGCAGCTTGCCGTCAGATAAAATTTCTCTAGCGTAATCCGTCATCGGGCCCCCTAGCGATAAATCCCCACGGCGGCGCGAACCTTTTGCATCAATGAAGCAGCCGTCGCAGCCGCCCTTTGCGCGCCCTGTCTTAGCATCTCGTCTAAAATTTCGCGGTGGCTTTGATAGTATTCGAATTTATCTCGCGCGTCTTTGAAGTAGCTAAGCACTAGCTCGTTTAGATACGCCTTAAAATGCCCATGCCCCTCGCCTCCGCGCTCGTAACGAGCCTGTAGCTCCGTCTGCTCCGCTTCGTTTAAAAATAACTTCGCGATATTATAGACATTACACCCGCGCCACTGCTTAGGCGCCTCTAGCGGCTCGGAGGTCGTTACGATACTTGAAATTTGCTTCTTTAGCGTCGCGGCATCTGCAAAAATATCGATCGTATTGCCGTAGCTCTTGCTCATCTTCGCGCCGTCTGTGCCCGGCACGATCGCCACTTCATCGTTTACGCGCGCTTGCGGAATAGTTAAAATTTCACCGTGGGCGTTGTTAAATTTAAACGCGATGTCGCGAGCGATCTCGACGTGCTGGATCTGATCCTTGCCCACGGGTACGACCTCCGCGCTGTATAGCAGGATGTCCGCCGCCATCAGCACGGGGTAGCTAAACAGATCGTGTTTGCTCTCAAAGCCCTTGGCGATCTTGTCTTTGTATGCGTGCGCTCGCTCGAGTAGCCCCATCGGCGCATATCCGCTTAAAATCCAGTAAAGCTCCAACACCTCTTTCACGTCGCTTTGCACCCAAAACACCGTCTTTTTAGGATCTATCCCCAGCGATAAAAACGCCGCGGCGGCCTCATAGGTTGAGCTTTTAAGCTTTGCGCCGTCGCTTACGGACGTGAGCGCATGGTAGTTTGCGATAAACATAAACATCTGCTCGCCCGCGTTTTGCGCATCCACCATCTGCTTGATACTCGCGAAGTAGTTACCCAAATGCAGCTTGCCGCTGGGCTGAAGACCCGTTAAAATTCTCATCATTGCTCCTTTAAATCAAAATCAAATCGCCGTCTACGAAGCCTGCGGCAACGTGCTTGCACTCAAAAATTTTTGCATCTGGCATCTGCTCTCGCAGCTCGCGCAAAGCCTGTACGAGCAGTTTTAAAACCTGTCGCCACGAAAGCTCGCTTAAAAATTCAAGCTGCAAGCGCGAGCTTTGCGGATAAAACTCATCCTCGTCCTCGCACGCCCAGTCGTCGTCATCCGCGTCATAACTGCTCGATCCCGCCAACTGCAGCGCGTAAGGCTCGTAAAGATCGAAGTGCCACGCGATCACCCGCTTTGGAATTTGCTCGCGTTCTAAGCCTTCGATCAATTCGCGCAGCTTTTGCTTTAGCGCCTCTTTCTTTTCAAGCTTATCGCCTTTGCCCTCTTTGCCGTGCGGCTTGGAATTTTTACCGCCGCCGGAGCGCTTTTGTTTAGACATCTTTTTTCCTTTTAAATTTAGCCCGTCGCAGGCGGAGCAAATTTCTTTTACGATCTTTTTTACGCTTTTATTTTCGACGTCGATTACGATGTCGGCCTTTTTTTCATACGCCCCGTTTCTTTGAGCGTGCAGCGCCGCGGCCTTTTGTAGATCCGCTAACAGCGGGCGCTTGGCAAATTTTTTCTCCGCGTTTTCGCTGTTTTTTAAGCGATTAATAATCCCTTCAAAGCTTGATTTCAGATACACGACGGTGCCGATTTTGTTTAAATTTTTCACGGCGTAAAAACCGCCGCCCGTGGAGATCACGGCGCAGCGGACGGACTTTTCTAAAAATTTCGCAAGGCTCGCTTCCATCTTTCTAAAGCTCTGCTCGCCCTGCTCTTTAAAAATTTGCCCAATCTTTTTATTGGCGTAGCTTTCAATCATATCGTCGCAATCAAGCGCGAACATCCCGCTTTGCGCAGCCAGAGCCCGTGCTACCGTGCCCTTACCGACCCCCATAAAGCCGATGAGCACGATTTTACCGCTCTTCATCGCTCTCCCCTTTTTTGCGCGGCAGCAGCACTAGCGGACTGCCCAAAAGGGCAAAGCTCGCGCGCAGCCTGTTCATCAAATAGCGCTTGTAGCTAAAATGCAGCGCTTGCGGGCGGTTCATCACAAGAGCGATCTTCGGCGGCGCAAAGCCGATCTGCGCGGCGTAGTAAATTTTAACCGATTTGCCCCGCTCACGAGGTATCGGATGCGCCTTTATCGCGGCCTCTACCGCTTCATTGATCCTTGCGGTGCCGAGCTTGCGCGTGAAATTTGAATAAACCTCCAAAATGAGCGGGTAAATTTTATGTATCCGCTTCCTGTCCGTCGCGCTGACGCTGATGATCGGCGCGTAGGAAAGAAATTTAAACCTATCGCGCAGATCGCGGCAAAACTCGTCGTAATCGCGCTCGCAAAGATCCCATTTGTTTAAAATTATGATTAGACCTAGTTCAAATTTAGCCGCAAGCCCCGCTATGCGCTCGTCCAGCTCGTTTAGCGGCTCGCTTGCGTCAAGCACCAAAAGCGCGATGTCGGAGTTTTGCAAGATTTTTTCGGTGCGATTTAGCGCGAAGCGCTCGATGCCCTCGATCTTGCCGCGACGGCGAATGCCCGCGGTATCGATAAACTCAAGCGTACGCCCCCCAAATTCCGTGCTTTCGTTCACCGGATCGATCGTCGTGCCCGCATAATCGCTCACGACCGAGCGCTGCGAGCCAACAAGCGCGTTTAGAAGGCTTGATTTGCCGACGTTTACCCGCCCGATGATGCCCACGCCGATGGTTTTACTAGCGTAAAATTCCTCGTCGCGCCCCTCTTTCGGCTCGCCCTCGTCATTAAAGCCCTCTATAAAATCATCAAAAATTTCATCCTCGTCCTGCTGCGCGGGCGCAGGATCTAAAAAGCCGTAGATCCACTCTTTGAGCTCATCGATGCCGCTGTTGTGCGAGACGGAGATCGGGAAAAATTTAACGCCGAATTCGTTAAACTCCCAGCTGCGCTCCTCATCGCGCTTGCCGTCGATCTTATTGACCGCTAGGGCGATGGGCTTGCCAAGTCTCTGCAGCGAGAAAAATATCCGCCGCTCATCATCGCTCGGAAGCAGCTTGCCGTCCGTCATAAAGATTATCAAATCCGCGCTCTTGGCCTCGCTTAGCGTTTTAGTCTGCACACGCGCAAACAGCTCGGAGGTGTCGTCTAAGCCGCCCGAATCGATCACGCGCACGCGGCGATCGAAAATTTCGGCTTCGACCCTATTGGTATCGCGCGTCGTACCCGCAACGTCGCTCGTGATGGCAATGCGAGCGCCCGCTAGGCGATTAAAAAGGCTCGACTTGCCGACGTTGGGGCGCCCGATGATGATCAAACTTTTCACGTTCGTCCTTGTAGTTTTTGGCGCGATTATAACCAAAAATAGATTAAAGCCAAATTCTACGCGCTCGCTAGCGAAAGGAAGCGGCAAAATTTTATGAAATTTAGGCGCTAAATT
>CAJPSJ010000191.1 GCA_905373295.1 uncultured Campylobacter sp.
TAGAGCTTGACAAAAGCACGCTTAAAGAGGCGGAGCTGCCGTTTTACCTGCCTGCAAGTGAGGCTGCAAGCGTCGTGCCGCGCGCCGATAACGTGATAATCACCGCTACGACGCTCATCAACGACACGCTGGATGGGCTTTTGCGCCTGAAAAAAAGCGGCGCCAAGCTCGTGCTCGTGGGGCCTACCACGCCGCTACTGCCGCAGGCGCTGTTTGAGCGCGGCGTGGACTTTGCGGGCGGCACGCTCGTGCGGGATGCCGACGCGGTGCTCGATATCATCGCGCAGGCGGGCTCGGGGTATCATTTTTTGGGCAAATTTGCCGATAAAATTACGATCTGTAAGGGCTAGCGCGCAGATTGAAATTTTAAAATTCTGCGCGCAAAGGGCTTAAATTTAAAGGAGAAAATATGCAAAAGTGCGTCTATATCGTGCACGGCTATGATGCTTCGCCTAAAAGCCATTGGTTTGCCTGGCTTAAAAGCGAGATCGAAAAATCGGGCGCGAGGGCGGAAATTTTAGCGATGCCTACGCCTGCGCATCCGAGGCTTGATGAGTGGCTGAAAACTCTGCGCGAAAGCGTAAAATTTGAAGGCGAAGTCTATCTGGTCGGACACAGCCTCGGCTGCCCTACGATCTTAAATTTTTTGCAAAGTAGCGCCGCAAGCGGCGCAGTAGAGGGCATCCTGCTGGTTTCGGGGCTTGCAAAGCCGCTTAGCGATCCGCAATTTAAAATTTTAGACGAGTTTATGGATAAAGGCTTTGATTTTGAGCGCATAAAAGCCGCCGCAAAACAGCGCGCGGTGGTTGCCGCAAAGGATGATTATATCGTGCCGTTTAGCTTCAGCCGTGAGCTAGCGGGGCAGATCGATGCTAAGTTTTACGAGGTGCAAAAGGGCGGGCATTTTTTGGATAGAGACGGCTTTACGAAGCTTGATCTCGTGTATGAAATTTTAGAAAAAATGATGAAGCTAAAAGGCTAGACTTCGGTCAAACGCACCCGCTTGGTTTTTGCTTCTGCATTCGCCGCTCGCATTTTCTCTGCCGAAGTTCGGATTTGCTTTGTGGCTAAGATAAGGGTTTCGTATTTAGCTCGAAGGCTTTGCTATTCGCATAAATAAATAGATAAGCCCGCGGTGCAATCGCCGTTTGCGAGGCGAGTTCCGCGCGGTTTTAAAATTTTCAAGCGCCGCAGCGACGATAAGCGCGTACTGCGCGAGTGCTAAAGTGCGGCGCGTATAACGCGACAAGTAGGTTTCGAGTTGCGGCGAGATAAAATTTAGAGGGCGCGGCGGAGCTTTTTCGACTACGAAATTTTAAAGCAAGCGGGATAAGCTAAATTTTAAATAGCGCCCAGCTTGCGAGGGCTAAATCCGCACCTAAGTCCGTATCGCGCGAGAGATAAAATTTGGCGGGCGCGAAAGGCGCATAAGTTTAGCTTTTCTTTTCGTTAAACGTATGAAATTATAAAAACGATCGGGCAAAAAGGGCACGAATGCAAATGCGAACGCCGCGCTCCGGCACGCTCGTATTGTTGCCCCAAATATCCCGCCGCCAAATACGCCAAAAAACCCGCCGTAAAAAGCGCCAAGCGATAAATTTTCTACCGCAAAAAGCAACAAACTAAAATTTGGATTTTTTACAAACAGCTTGCTTGGCTTAAAGTTTTTATACCTTTTAAACAAATACCAAAGTAGCGCACAATCCAAAATCGCAAATGTTGCCGCAAAAAGCGGCGCGTTTGGCGTGTCGTCTATCGGCCAAACCTGCCAAAATCAAAGCCGCCCACCCACCTACAAAACCGAACCGATCAGGCCCGCCGCCCACCAAGCAAGTAAAAAAACTATCGGCACCGCTAGCAAATATCTCGCTGTCCTGTGAAATTTATACCTTTGCTCCGCATCCATCGGTCTTAAGTCCCATAAATTTTTTAATGAAATTAATATTAGAGAATTTAACGCCTCTCTATATCTCTACCGCCCAAATAATTTTCTTCCAGCGGATAATTTATATTGCCGCAGTTATCAAATTTAAAACCTTTCCCAATACCGACTACGGCACTTTTTCTCTCTTTATAGTATTTCTTCACGATAATAAAATTTTCTCTCGTATCGTACAGATACTCCGAATGGTTAAATTGCATATAATTGCCGTTAAATATAGCGAATTTATCAAGAAACAAAGTGCCAGCAATAGCTTTATCGTCGCCGTCAACCCTAACTATCGGTCTGTCAAATCCAACGCTCGTATCTTTCAAATTTATTTTTAGATATTTCTTTGGATCGGTTTTTTTAGCCTTTAACTCTTTCATCAGTATCTCCTCGGTCGTTTTTCCCTCTTGGTAATATTTTTCTAATACTTCAAAACAATTTGATAAGTT
Organism: uncultured Campylobacter sp.; assembly: GCA_905373295.1. Lineage (GTDB taxonomy): Bacteria > Campylobacterota > Campylobacteria > Campylobacterales > Campylobacteraceae > Campylobacter_B. The sequence continues at coordinate 2,380 of CAJPSJ010000191.1, forward strand.
TATATTTTCTAGTTCATAGTATGCAACCTCGTATTTACTGGACCAAAATCTACCGAAGGTTTTTAACCTATAAGCATCAATCATCCAATATAGCTTTACGTCATAGTCCAAATATGCCCCTGCTACTCTTTTATACAGCTCCTCTTTGGGTAAAATTCTGTTTTCTTTGAGGCAGTATCCTTGTTTGTATTTATTGTAATCAGGAAGGGAAACCACGACAAAGCCTCGCGAAGTGGAAAAATCGGGTACGATGCGGATAAATACGGCGCAGAGTATTATTATAAGAAGCAGTGTCCCCGCCAAGGCTTTAAATTTAATAGACCTGTAGAATTTCATATCAGTTCTTTTCTATCCATCCATTCGTTAGAGGCTAATTCTTTCGGACCAGGAGGAGTTTTCTTTCCCCACAAATAATAACTCAATATATCGGCTCCGTAATTACCCTCTAATTCTAATCTCAAATCAGTTTCTTTTTTGCTCATCTCTTATCCTTTTTCGGTTACATTCGTTAAGATAAAATTTCAACCAATCTTATCCGCCATGAATCCACATATCCAGCTCCTGTTCTGCCGGAGCTTTAATATCAAAATTTATATTTCCGCAATTATCGTATGAGAATTTACGTCGTAGATTTTTCATATGGGTATAAGCCAAGACTTCGTTAAAGCTTTCTAAATTCTCATATCCGTTTTTTATTCGCATTAAATTTTCTTCACTTTTGATTTTTATTAAATCTTCTTTATCGTTAAGCTCGATATACCAACTTATATAACCAGGTCTGGCATAATTCACAAAAAATTTATTCTCTTTTATTAAAAACGATTTTTCTAAAAACATTTTTACACCATGAAGCGAATTTTTCTCTTCCGATAAGATAACAGGCTGTCTAAAGCCTAAAATTTCATCCTTATACACAAAGTATTTAGATAGATCGGAGATATCTATTTGCGTCTTATCTTTTATCTCATAATCAAAACTCTTTCTGTCGGTATTTTCAACCAAAAAATCAAACCAGTTTTCTTCATTAAAATCGCCGATTAGATAGAGCTTGGAGATGTGTGCCGTATAAAAACTATGGCCGAAAATTTTTATATCGTGCTCATCGATAATGGTATTTCGCAGAACCTCATAGTCGTGATATCTTTTAAAATAATTTATAGCCGCATTTTGAAGTAGCTCTTCGTTACTCAGAATTCTATTCTCTTTTAGACAATATCCCTTTTGATATTTGTTATAGCCAAAGATAGAAACGACAGCGAAGCCTCGCGAGGTGGAGTAATCGGGCACGATGCGGACAAATACGGCGCAGAAAAGTAGCGCCGCGGCTAGGATTTTAAATTTAAGTTTGTGAAATTTCATTACGATCCTTCAGGCGCCGCCCGCAAGGCTAGCACGCCTCGCCGCCGCGTTAAATTTATACCTTCGCTCCGCATTCATCGCCCCGACCTTTCTAAATTTGAGATAAATTTTAGCGACGCTCAAAGTTTTATGCCTAGCGCCAAAACCCCGTGCGTCGCTAAATTTTATATCCCGCGCTAGCCAATTTTAAATCGCCGCAACATTTAAATTTTTGGTTCTCGCAGCGCTCAAATTTTGCTCGGCGCGGTGCGTAAAATTCAGCGGTGCGCGCCAAAAATTTCAGATAAATTCTAAAGCCGCGCCTTAGTTTTATGCCCGCAAAATTTAATCGCGCCGTAAAAAGTCGGTCTG
>CAJPSJ010000192.1 GCA_905373295.1 uncultured Campylobacter sp.
TTATATTATTTGCCGTTTTTTAATCTTATTATCATTTAGGAGTTTCGTATGAAAAAATTTCATCTGGCTTTGTCTTTGTGCGCGGTTCTTTGCTTAAGCGCACAAGCAGACGAGAAATCAAGCGCTACGGACGCATCCAAAAGCAAGGATTCAAATACGCAAAGCCTAGGCGTAATCGAAGTTACTAGCGATTCTAGCACGCCTAGCACCGTGGATGATGTCAAAATCAACACCCGTAACGCTACGCTCGTAAAAGACGTATTTCGCGATATTCCGGGCGTTTATGTGGGCGGCACCAACGGCATGAATCAAAAAATTTATATGCGCGGCGTGAGCGATCGCGGTCTAAATATCACGATTGACGGCGCGAAGCAAAACGGCAATACCTTTCATCACAACGCCGATTTATTAATCGATCCTGATCTTATCAAAGCCGTAGAGGTCGATGTCGGCGCGCGCTCGGTCGTGAACGGCTCGGGCGCCTTGGGCGGCTCGGTAGCTTTTAAGACTGTGGACGCTTCTGATCTGCTTGAGGACGGTCAAAATATCGGCGCGAAGCTCAAAGCGGGCTATACGAGCAATAACGAGGGCTACTCGCAAAGCGCGATGCTCTATGGTAGGGCGTTTGATAGCCTAGATATGCTTGCTGCGTTTAAACACTACGGATATGGCTTCGGCGAATCTGGTAACGGCAAACCTACGGGCGGCGACGGCAACGATATAAATTATTTATTAAAAGCAGGCTATAGCTTTTTGGATTTTCATAAAATTTCGCTATCTACCGAACATATGCAGTATAAAGGCTTGTATCCTTTGCGACCGGAATTCGGCTCTTGGCTGAACGGACAGCTGGATAACCGCAAATACGAGCGCGATACGCACACGATCAAATACACGTATAATCCAAGCGACTTGCTAGAGCTCGACATCACGGGATATTACACCAAGCATCAACGCATCGGATCGACTTCGACGAACGTAAAATGGGGCGTCGAGACCAAGGGCGGCAAAATCGGCGCTAAGAGTAAATTTGAAACGGGCGATTTAGCGCATACGCTGCGTTACGGCTTTGATTACTACCGCTCCGAAAACTACGTAAAACCCGGTAATTTGCGTCCGGAAAGAGTCAATAACTACAGCGTCTATTTAGAGGATGCTATGCGCTACGGCGGGCTTACGGTAACTCCGGGCATCCGCTACGAAAGGCACGAGCTAAAGACTTATAACGGCAGAGGCGCTAATATCTCTAGCTACAAATATAAATTTGACGAAGTAAGCCCCGCCTTGGCGCTTGATTACGAGATCGGCGCGGGATTCGGAGCGTTTGCGAGCTATGCGCGAGTATTTAGAGGACCTGACGTAATGGAGAGCATGATGGCTGCGGGTACAAGCCGCGGCAGACCGCTAAGCTGGATGGCTAACGAAAGTTTAAAAGCCACTACAGGCAACGCCTACGAAATAGGCGGTCGCTACAAAAGCGATCTGGCAGAAAATTCCTCAGTAAGCCTAACTGCGAAGTATTTCAGAACGGAATATAAAAATCTCATCGTAGATAACAATGCGGCGGGCGGAATCGTCGGCTGCCCGGGAGGCGCGCAGGGCACCTTATGCAGGGCTAACGCAGGCGGTGCGGACATTGACGGCGTCGAGCTTTTCGCAAGATTAATATTAGATGATTTGAGCCTTGCTGCGGGTTACACACACCAGCACGTAGAATATAAAGACCGCGTGCGCAGCGGCTCGGGCTATCTAAGCTCAAACATCATAGGCTACCGCGACTACGGCGATAAATACACCTTCAATGCCGAATACGCAATCTCTGCAGCGGATCTACTGCTGGGCTATAACTTGCTCTTTTTCGACTCCAAAAACGTAGTTGCCGCAAATAGCGACGAAAAAACAAAAGTGCCTAGCTACGCAGTTCACGATCTATACGTTACCTACGCTCCGGATAGCGGGCGATTTAAAGGGCTTGAGATCAACGCGGGCGTTTACAATCTCTTTGATAAAGCCTACGCGTCGCACTCACAGCGCAGTGCCGATTTCACCGGAGATTCAAACGCTATCGACTGGGAGCCGGGACGAAATTTCAAGCTAAGCGTGGCGTATAAATTTTAAAGCTTACGCGAGAGATCGTACGAAATTTTGCATGCTAAAGCAGCGAAATTTTAAAAATTCAAAGCCCTAGGAATTTCAAAATTCCTAGGGCTTTGGAAATTTGAAATTTTTGGACTTAGAATTTCAAGCTTTTAAATTCTACTAACATAAATTTTCTCGTAAAATTCTTGCGAATAGCAAAATTCTCATTCGCAATGAAATTCTAGCTTGCGGCGGAATTACAAAAATTCAAAGCGATATCCGCAGCGCTTCACATCCGAAGCTCATTTAGAATTTATAAAATTCCTCCCGCTTAAAGCGCCGTCCGTTTACTCTTCATCGTTAAAATTCCGTTTTAAATTCTACTTAAAAGGAGAGCCTTTGTTAAATTCTACTAAAAACGCCATTCGCGGGGCATTTTGGACGAAACCGTTCATAGTTTTAGTGCTGCTTTTGCTGCTGTTAATTCCGCTAAGCTTTATCGATAATCTTACCTACTCGCGCTCCGAAACCAAGCAGCTCGCGCAGGATTCGATCCTCACGCCGGTGGGCGGCGAGCTACAAATCCAGGGCCTTGCGATCGTAGTGCCCTATGCAGAGATAATCGAAGCGATAGACAAAAGCAACAACGAGCTCGTAAAAAGGCGCGTAGAGAAAAATTTCATCATCGTGCCTAAAAACTACTCCCTCGCGGCGGAGATCGACCCCACCTATTTAAAGCGCGGGATTTTTCGCGTTCCGATCTATAACGGCGATTTTGCGCTTAAGGCGGACTTTGAGGCGATAAACTATACCGAGCTCGGCGTCGATCCTGCGCAGCTAAATTTCGACGAAGCCGTGCTAGTGCTCGGCGTAGGCAATCAAAAATCTTTCACCGCCTCTCCCGCTTTAAGCTTAAACGGCAAGGAGCTTAAGCAATATCACGGCAACACCGAGGCTAAAATTTTCGATCGGAGTTTAATCTACAAGCTCCCCGCTTCCGCGCTGTCGTCTGATTTTAGCATCAGCGGTACGCTTAAAATCCAAGGCGGCGAGGCACTTCATCTAGCTCCGATCGCGCAAAATAGCCGTTTTGAAATTAGCTCTACTTGGGCATCGCCTAGCTTTGGCGGCGGCTTTATCGCCAAATCGCGCGAGGTAAGCGCTAGCGGTTTTAAAGCTTCGTGGGAAGTTACGGGCTTAGCTGCGGGCATTGCTCCTGCGTGGCTTGCAGATCAAGATGACCGCGTCGCTATGACGAACTGGCGCAGCAACGACGATAGAAATGATGCCGTAAGCATCGGCTTCATCGAGCCCGTGAACAACTACTCGCTGATTAAGCGCTGCACGGATTACGCGCTGCTGTTCTTAGCGGTGCCGTTTTTGGCGATCTTTTTGTGCGAGGTTTATACTCACGAGCGCATCCACCCGATCCAATATCTACTCATCGGGCTTGAGGACGTCGTTTTCTACCTGCTGGTGCTTTCGCTTTCCGAGCATATGGGCTTTGCGATCAGCTACGCTATCTCGGCGATCGCGGTAAGCGCGATAGTATTTTTCTACGCGAGCGCGATTTTCAAAGGCGCGCGCTGGGGCATTTTCATCACTTGCGTCCAGCTCGTTTCTTACGCGATCCTCTACGTCATCTTAAATTCTGAAGACTACGCGCTTCTAATGGGAAGCTTGATGATATTCGCGGTGATTTCGCTGGTGATGTATTTTACGCGCAAGCTCGACTGGTACGACACCGCGATCCCAAGCGGCGAGAAAAAAAAGGAGCAAGAGCCCGAAATTTAGCCTTTAAATTTGTCGCTAAATTTAATCGCAACGGCCTTTGGAGCTTTAAAATCCAAAGGCCTTTTTAAATTTACCCGCTAAATTTCAACTGTCAAAATTTCATCTATTTAAAATTTACCCGCCGCGGCAGATACGGAGCGCATCGTAGCGGCAAACATGGTGCGGTGGCGACGCGTTTTAAATTTAATTCCGCTATCGTACCGCGACCGAGC
>CAJPSJ010000193.1 GCA_905373295.1 uncultured Campylobacter sp.
TTTTATCCTAACGAAATTGCCGCGCGCATCGGCACGCACTCGATCGCCGCCTTTCGCACGCGCTCATCCTGCCCGTCCGCGAGTGCTATTTCAAGCTCACTCCTGCTAAAAAGGGCATTGTCGCCAGCGATGCAAAGTTGCAAAACGTTGTGAAAGCTCATGGATAAAATTTTATCTAGTTTTTTTAGCTCGGATTGGTAGGCGGCGGGTTCGTCGCATAGGAGCAAAATTCCGTTCATCGGTTGATCCTTTTGAAATAAGATAGGCAATTGTAGCAAAATTTTGCTTGCGTGTTAATCAAAGATTTATCGTGAGGGTTTAGAATTTGGTAACTTCCAACAAAGGAGCGCACATGAAAAATTTAGTGATTTTGGCTCTTTTAGTGAGCCTCGCCTTGGCGAAAATCAATATAAACGAAGCTAGTCGCTACGAGCTGATGACGATCGGCGGACTTGATGCGGGTAGGGCGGATATGCTTATGCAATACCGCCAAAAGCGCGAAATTTCAAGTGCAGATGAGCTAAAGGGCATCAACGGCTTTGCAAGTTACGATACTGCTAAACTGCAGAAGAGCTTTGAAATATCGCCTAGAGCTAACGTGCAGCAGCCGGTGCAGCCTGAGCGCGACATAGTCGTGGTAGAAAAGACCCGCACCCGCACGGTTTATGGAGGCTATACTTACAAACGCGTTGAAAATTACGGCAATGGCATCACGATCACAGAGACCGGCACTTTACCGCCACCTCCTCCGCGAGGATATGGTAGGCACGGCGGCATGATGCCGCCTCCTCCTCCGCCTCCTGGCGATATGCCGCCACCTCCGCACGGATGTATAAAACCGCCTCCTCCTCCACCGCCACCTCCGCGTGATGATTATTCTCGCAGGAGAAGTTCTGGCAGTATGAGCGATAGCGAAATCGGCGGAAGCTCGCGCCGTAACATGCCGGTGCCTATGCATATGGGAACGATCCGCTCAAAAAGATCCAGTAGCGTCACAAGCTTCGGCGACTGCGATCCGCAAAGCGGCAACTGCGCTAGCGTGGGCGTAGGCGTGCAGGTAGATAGAGGATTTTAAAATTTAATTTTACGCAGGCGGAATTTTAGAATTTTACAATCGAGATTCCGCCCGTTTTAAATTTACGGCTAAATTTTAATTTCGTAGCTATGGAATTTCAAATCTACACAGGAGTTGCTCTGCGCTACGATAAAATTTCAAAAAATTTATAAATTTAATCAGCAGCTTACGTGGTAAAATTTCAAGCTAAAATTTTACGTTAAAACTGCCGTGCCGCGTTTGGTTGAAACAAATCTGCACTTTAAAATTTTAAATCCGAAATCCAGCCACATGATAAATTTTAAATTTGCCTTTTTCGCTCTTGCTAAATTCCGAAATTTTGCCCCGTCTTGCTGCTATTAAATTTTAAATTCGACCCGATTTAGCGCCTAAAATTCGTGAAATTTAATTTACAAAATAATATAATCACAAAATTATTCCAACGAAACAGGATGGGCGTATGAAAGAAATTAGCGGATCGCAGATGATCGTGGAGGCGTTGCGGCAGGAGGGGGTTGAGGTTGTTTTCGGCTACCCGGGCGGCGCGGCGCTGAACATATACGATGAAATTTACAAACAAAAATACTTCAGACACATTTTGGTCCGCCACGAGCAGGCCGCGGCGATGGCTGCGGACGGATACGCGCGCGCTAGCGGCAAGGTCGGCGTGGCCGTCGTCACGAGCGGTCCTGGATTTACCAACGCGCTTACGGGGCTTGCTACGGCGTATAGCGATAGCATCCCGATCGTGCTTATTAGCGGGCAGGTGGCGACCTCGCTCATCGGCACCGACGCCTTTCAAGAGATCGATGCGATCGGAATTTCACGCCCATGCGTCAAACACAATTATCTGGTAAAAACGATCGAAGAGCTGCCTAGAATTTTAAAAGAAGCCTTCTATATCGCTCGCAGCGGCAGACCGGGGCCCGTGCATGTCGATGTGCCGAAGGACGTAACGGCGAAGCTTGGCGTTTTTGAATATCCTAGCGAAATTAAAATGCAAACTTACAAGCCGAACTATAAGGGCAACGCTAAACAGATCAAAAAAGCCGTCGAGCTAATCGCAAACTCCAAAAAGCCTATCCTCTACATCGGAGGCGGTGTCATCAGCGCGGGCGCAAGCGAGCTGGTTCGCGAACTTAGCGAGTTTGCGCAGATCCCTGTCGTGCAAACCCTTATGGCGCTAGGAGCCGTGCGAAGCGACGATAAAAACTGCCTCGGCATGGTTGGAATGCACGGCAGCTATGCCGCAAATATGGCGCTTAGCGAGTCTGATCTGATAATTTGCTTGGGCGCGAGATTTGACGATCGCGTCACTGGCAAGCTTAGCGAATTCGGCAAAAACGCCAAGATCATCCACGTCGATATCGATCCTAGCTCGATCTCAAAGATTATAAACGCGGATTATCCGATCGTGGGCGATGTGAAATCGGTGCTAGAGGAGATGCTGCCGCGCATTAAAAGCGAGGTTAGCCCTGCAAATTTCGAGCAGTGGCGCGAGCTCATCCGCAAATACGATGAAATTCACCCGCTTAAATTTAACGACAGCGATGAAATCTTAAAGCCGCAGTGGGTTATCCAAAGTACCGCAAAAATCGCTGGCGAGGATGCTATCATCGCTACGGACGTGGGGCAGCATCAGATGTGGGTCGCGCAGTTTTATCCGTTTTGCAAGCCGCGCACTCTGCTAAGTAGCGGAGGGCAGGGCACGATGGGATACGGCCTGCCCGCAGCATTGGGCGCGAAGGCCTATGCGGGAGATAGACCGGTTATAAATTTTAGCGGCGACGGCTCGATTTTGATGAATATCCAAGAGATGATGACGGCGAGCGCGAGCGGTCTAAACGTCGTAAATATCGTATTAAATAACAATTTCTTAGGCATGGTGCGGCAGTGGCAGAGCCTATTTTACGGGCAGCGTTTCTCATCGACCGATCTTAGCTCGCAGCCAGATTTCGTAAAAATTGCGGGGGGCTTCGGTGGCGTGGGCTTTAGCGTTAGCACAAAAGCGGAATTTGAAGATGCGCTGAAGCAGGCTCTTGCGAGTAAGAAAGTAAGTGTCATCGAGGCTAAGATCGATCGCTTCGAAAACGTCTGGCCGATGGTGCCTGCAGGCGGCGCGCTTTACAATATGATTTTTGAGCAGGAGTCGTAAAGATGAATAGCGTAAGAAGAGTAATATCGGTCGTCGTTACCGATGAGCACGGCGTTTTGTCGCGGATCTCGGGGCTTTTTGCGGGGCGCGGCTATAATATCGACACCCTCACCGTTGCGCCGATTCCAAACACCGGCCTATCGCGCCTTAGCATCGTCACTTCGGGCGACGAGCGCGTCATAGAGCAGATCACTAAGCAGCTTCATAAGCTGATCCCCGTCTACAAGGTTATCGAGGATGCAAAATTTGTCGAAAAGGAGATGGTTTTGGTAAAGATCGCGCTGGGCGAAAATTTAGCGGGGCTTGACGCCGTTTTAAAAGCCTACAACGGTAGCATCGCAAACAGCGACGACAGCAAGATCGTCATCATGGCGTGCGACGACGCAGACCGCATCGACGGATTTTTAAAGACGATAAAAAAATACAATCCGATCGACGTCGTCCGCGGCGGCAGCGTCGCGCTGGATATGTAAGCGGCGATAAAATTTAATTTAAGGAGCGCAAATGAAATTATCAAAAATTGCCGAAATTTTAAATATAGAGCTTAGCGGGACGGATGCAGAGATCGCCGCAATAAATTCGCTTCAAAACGCGAACGAAAGCGAGCTGAGCTACTGCGACAGCGACAAAAACGAGAAATTTTTATCCGTTACCAAGGCAGCCGCCGTGCTGGTAAAGTGCGGCACTGCGGTTCCAAGCGGCGTGCGAGCGCTGGAGTGCGAAAACCCGCATCTAGCCTTTGCGATCTTAAGCGCGCATTTTGCCAAGCCCCTCATTCGCAGCGGCGCGCCCGCAAAGATCGCCGCTAGCGCGCAGATCGGGCAGAACGTGCATATCGGCGCAAATTCTACGATCGGCGAGGATTGCGTC
>CAJPSJ010000194.1 GCA_905373295.1 uncultured Campylobacter sp.
TCTGCTTATGTCCGAAATGCTCTCTAAACTCAAAATTTTTCGATATGTTTTTAACCTCTAATATCATTGAAATTTTCCGTTTTTGAGGTTTAAAATTCTACCCGTCAGATGCGAGATAAGCCCGAGCTCATGGGTGATAAATATAATGCCGATCTCGCGCTTGAGAGAATTTAGCATATTTATAATATTTCTTTTGTTTAGAGTATCGAGCGAGCTTGTTATCTCATCGCATATTAAAATTTTGGGCTTCAGGCAAAGCGCCAAAACTATCTGAACCCTGCTCGCCTCTCCGCCGCTTAGCTCGTAAGAAAATTTATGCCAAAGCGTGTTCGCGTCGTCAAAGCCGAATTTTGCAAAATACTCAAAAGCCGTTTTTTTAATAAGGCCTATTTCCATAGTTTTTTTAAGGTAAAGATTGAAATGATCGCCCACGTTTAGCATCGGATGAAAGGAGCCGTGGCTGTTTTGAAAGATCAGAGCGCAGACATTTCGCCTATGCTCTCTAAGCTCATTTTGATCAAGAGCCAAGACATCCTTGCCGCAAATTTTAAATTTATCGGCGCTAAGGCTAAAATCGTCATCGAAAAGCCTTATCATCGCCTTTGCAAACATCGACTTTCCGCAGCCGCTATTTCCGGTGATCGCGACGCATTCGTTTTGAGCGAGGCTAAAATTAAGATTTGATAAGATCGGCCTATTTTTAAAATTTAGATTTAAATTTTCTATCTCGATCATATTTTTATACCCTTGCCGTTTGAGCTTGTGCTTAAAATCGCAAAAGAGAGTATGAGTAAAAATAGCACCGCCCCTGGGAAAAGTACGACCCACCAAGAGCCCATAAATAGAGCCTGCGTGCTTTCGTTTAGCATGAGGCCTAGGCTGATTGCGGATAGGTCGCTTCCTACTCCGAAAAAGCTAAGCGTCGCTTCCATAGCGATCGCGTGCGCGGCATTGATACCGAAAAGCGTAAAAAGCAGAGCCTTTAAATTTGGAAGCGCTTCAAAAAATATAAGTTTAAAATGCGTCGCTCCGTTTATTTTGGCTTGAGCTATAAAATCGCTTTTAAGCATCGTTTTAAGAGCGCCCAAAATAACCTTTGCGCTTTGCATCCACGAGCAAAGTCCAATTATAAGGATAATCGTAAATAGCCTGCCGCCGGAAATCGATGAAAAAATCATAATAAATATAATGCTAGGCAGGGACAAAAACGCATCTATCAGCCTGTCGAAAAGCTCTTTTATAAAATTTGAATTAAGCGTTGCGATGTAGGCGTAAAAAGAGGCTATGAGGGTTGTTATGAAACTCGCACCGACCCCTACGATAAGCGATGTTCTAAGGGCGTAAAATACGCGACTTAGCAGGTCTCTGCCCATAAAATCCGTTCCGAAAATATGAGTTTGGCTCGGGGCTAAATTTACGTTTTGAAAATCGCTAAAGTTGGGATCAAACGGCGCAAAAAACGGAGCGAAAACCGCCAAGATAACAAAAAATACAAAAACCGCTAAGAAAAATTTATAAATTTTCATAAATTCCTCTTATCGAGCATAATCGCGATGATCTGCGCCAGTAAATTTGACAATATAACAAAAACGGCGCTAAGCAGCACCACGCTAATGACTACCGGATAGTCTTTTGAAACGACCGAGCTTATCGCAAGTTCGCCGATGCCGGGGTATGAAAATACGCTCTCGACTACGTACGAGCCGGCAAATATACCTCCCATTAGGGTTCCTAGATACTGCACTATAACGGGCAGCGCGTCCTGAAATGCCAGAAGATAAATTCTGCTTTTTTCAAGCCCTCTTGCGTAAGATGCTTGGATAAAATCCTTGCTTAGGCTTTCTAAAAAGGTGTCCTTGATAAATTTAATATTAAGCCCAAGATGTGGCAAAACTACGCTTAAAAGCGGCAAAAATAGGTGTTTGAGCGAAATCCCGCTTTGGCTGATCTCATTTACTCCCGAGCTGGGAAAAAGCCCCAGAATCAGACTAAAAACAAGAATAAAAGCAAGCCCGACCCAAAAATGCGGCAAACAGGCAAGCAAAAAAGTTGTGACATTTATAAAAATATCTATAAATTTATTCTTATAAATAGCGCAAATAAAGCCTAAGATAAGCGAAAACAGACTTATGAAAAAAAACGATGCAAGCGACAGAGCGACGGTGTTTGGAAGCCTTTTTGCGATAATCGCGGAAATGCTTTCGCCGCTTATCAAAGATAGCCCGAAATCTCCCTGCAAAAACGCAAAGATCCACGAGAAATATTGTAAAAATACATTTTTATCTAAGCCTAAATTTATCTCGATCTGCTTTTTTATGCTCTCGCTCACCGCCTCCGGGCGCGAAAACATAGCGTCCGTAACGCTTCCTGGGAGGATAAAAATTAGCAAAAAAACGATTAAAGATAGAAAAAAGAGCAGCGCCAAACTCGACGCCACTCTTTTAAAGATTAAATTTTTCAACTATTTAACTTGCTTTTGCCATTCGTGGATATTCCACAAAAATCCGGCGCCGTGATGCCCCAAATTTCTTGTTTTTATGCCCGAAATTTCGTTGTTATAAACAAGCGGAAAATCAAGATAAGCTATGAAAACAAAAGGAGGATTATCGTGGATCGCTTTTAGAAATTCTTTGTAGAATTTCTTTCTCTCGTCCATATTTTGAGTGCTTCTTGCGCTTTTTAGAGCCTTATCGACATTCTCGTCGCTATAGTGGCTATAGTTCCAGCCGTTTTCATTCTTATCTATGTCGGCAAAACTCCCGAAAATTCTATACGTATGAAAATCTGGATCAAAAGGGCTACCCCAGCCGATTACGAAACTCTGCACTTTAGAAATTTCAAAAGCGGTTTTAGGCTTGCCGTATGCTTTGGCGTCGATTCCAAATTTTACCAGCTCGCTACTAAGAGCCTTTGCTAGCGATACTCTAAACGGGTCGGTGTTAAAAGCTAAAATTTCAAAACCGAGAGTTTTGCCGTCTTTTTCATAAAAGCCTTTTTTGTTTTTACTCCAGCCGCTCTGCTTTAAAAGCTCATCCGCTTTTTTCGGGTCGTATGCAAACATAAGCTCCTTATCGTCGCTATTTGCCCAGCTCGTTTGAATCGGGTTGTGCGCTTCAAAGCCGTAGCCGTGAAGCAAAACATTGACGAAGCTTGACTTATCTACGGCGTAATTTATCGCCTTTCTTACATTTTTATCTTTGAAAAGCTCGTCGTTCATATTAAACATCAACGCCCTGTAATCGGCGCTCGCAAAACGAAGAACTTTGAGAGTTTTGCTTTTTTCCACCGATTTTACGCCGCTTGGATCGATTAGCGCGGCATCGATTTCGCCGCTTTTTAACTGAAGCAGCCTGATATTGGCATCGGCTAGGACTTTTAAGAAGATATTTTTGGTTTTCGGAGTGCCTTTATAAAATTTATCGTTGGCGACGAATTTTATATACTCTCCCTTTTTCCACTCGGTAACTTTATAGGCTCCGGTTCCTACCGGCTTGTTGTTAAACTCGTCGCTATTGATGTCTTTGCCCTCTAAGATGTGCTTTGGCAACATACCGAAACTAAGTGTATCCAAAAATGGAGGAAACGGCTCGCTCAGCGTGATCTTTACGCTATTCGGACCCGTTATCTCAACGCTTTTTACCATCTCGTAGTTTGATATCGCAGGGGCGTTTAGCTTCTCATCTTTTGCCGCCTCGATCGTAAATTTAACATCTTCTGGACCAAATTTTACCCCGTCGTGCCACAAAACGTCTTCTCTAAGCACGAATTCATAAACCTTGCCGTCCTCGCTAACCTTCCACGAGGTCGCAAGCTCCGGGACTAAATTTGAGTTTTCGTCGTGGTTCGTAAGGCCGGAAAACACAAGCGAAAGCGTCGGATCGTGATCCTCGTCATAAAGCGGGTTTATTCGCGGCGTCTCGGCTTCAATCCCCACGATAATCGTATCTTGTGGAATTTTGGCGCCAAAAGCGGTGCTTAAAAAAAGCAAACTCAAGATTAAAATTTTAAAAAAATTCTTCATCATCGCTCCTTAAAAATAAATTGATTTTACTCCAGTACAGT
>CAJPSJ010000195.1 GCA_905373295.1 uncultured Campylobacter sp.
TTTATCCTCTGCTCTTATATTCTCGGCGCTCTCAGAGCTTTCGTCCGCCTCCGTAGCTTCCGAACGCTCGGCACGCGCAACTTCATCGTAAAATTTATCGTGTGCACTCTCTTCGCTCACGTTCTCGCCTCTTAAAAAATCTGCACCATCTACGCTTTTTGAGTCGTTAGAATTTTTTAAATTTAAAGCAGAGGCTTTATCTTTCTTCGCAAACTCCTGCGAGTCAGAATAATTGGTAAAATTTGCGTTCTTTGATCCGCTCTGATTTTTAAAAGAGGAGTCGTTTAAAATTTCATCTATGCCCGCTTCGTCCACATCAGCGCCCTCTATGCTAGCGTCGTCTTCAAAAACCCGCCATGTCTCGTCGATACTTTTTCGCGGCTTGTGTGATAAAAATTTTCGCACGCCGACGAAAGCCGCAGCCGCAAGCAGTAACGCTACTATTATCGGCATCACGGAAATCCCGTTGCTGCTGCTTTGCGCCGTCTCATTCGCCTCGCTCTTTACGCTCATTCTACTCTGATCGAAAGCGGGATTTTTTACCCGCAAAATGAGCTTTAAATTGCCGTCTTGAGTAAGAGCATCGACCGATAGATCGGCTCCGGTGGGGAAATTTATCTCAATATCCTTGCCCTTAGGCGCGATCGTAAAGCTTTTTAAGACCTTTTGATTGGTGCGCATCTCGTTAAATTTCTCATCGCCGCCAAGCCCTTTTAAAATAAGGCTCATCGACTGCCCATCGACGCGGCGCACAATATCGGGCTTGTATGCGGAGTCAAATGCCAAGGCGATGTCGACGCTGTCGTCGTGGTTGAAAAGATCGTATTGCATCAGATTGGCGCCGAGGCAAAAATTTGCGATTAAAATCAAAAATATCTTTTTCATGCTCTTTCCGTTAGTTAAAAAGTTCGGCGATCTTGTCTTGCAGCTCTCGCCCGCCGTAATTTGCGCATAAATTTACGATCGCAGTGCCGATGATAGCGCCGTCTGCGTATTCTTTCGTGGCGCGAACGTCGCTAGAGTTGCGAATACCAAAGCCGATCGCCACGGGCAGATCGCTCATTTTTTTAAGATCTGCGACCATATTTTTTAGGCGCGAGATCGGAGTTTGCTTGCTTCCGGTCACGCCGATAGCGCCCACGCCGTAGATGAAGCCGCGCGCGCGGCTCAAAACTCGCGCGGCGCGGTGCTCGCTCGTAACACTGATAAGCGGGATGAGCGCGATACCGAACTCCTCGCAAAGCGCGAAAATTTCTTCGTTTTCTTCATACGGCAGATCGGGGATTATCAGTCCACTGATGCCGTAGCGTGCCGCCTCGGATACAAACTCGCGCGCGCCGTAGGCAAAGATCACGTTGTAATAGACCAAAAACACAAGCGGCTTACGCGTTTGCACCTCTTTTAAAATTTCAAATACCTTCTCCGCGTTTACGCCGTTTTGCACCGCGGAGAAGCTCGCCTTAAAAATTTCGGGGCCGTCTGCGAGCGGATCGGAATACGGAATGCCGATCTCAAGCAGATCGATCGCGCTTTCGTCTAAATTTGACAAAAACTCCTTCGTGTGCGCTGGGCTCGGATAGCCAGCCACGATATAGCCGATGTTCGCCTTTTTGCCCGCAAAGGCCGCCTTGATCTTATCCATAAATCGTTCCTTTTTTGTAATTCATCACGGTATCCATATCCTTATCGCCCCTGCCGCTTACGTTTACGACGATCGTTTTTCTGCCCTTTAGCTGCGGACAGAGCTTTTGCAAATACGCTAACGCATGCGCGCTTTCGATCGCAGGGATGATGCCTTCGAGCCTACAGAGCAGTTTAAGCGCCGCGATGCACTCATCGTCGGTTACCGCTTCGTATCGCACGCGACCCGTCTCATGCAGATGCGCGTGCTCAGGACCTACGCCCGGGTAATCAAGACCCGCCGAGATGCTGTGAACAGGCTCGATCATGCCGAATTTATCCTGCAATACGATCGTTTTCATGCCATGGATGATGCCCGCGCGCCCGTTAGTGATGGTCGCTGCGTGATAAGGGGTATGCGCGCCCAAGCCGCCCGCCTCGACGCCGATGAGTTGCACGGCGGGATCATCCACGAACGCGCTAAAAATTCCTATCGCATTGCTTCCGCCTCCTACGCAGGCTAGGACATAATCGGCCTTGATTCCCTTGCTTGCAAGCTGCGATCTAGTCTCGGCGCCGATGACGCTTTGAAAATCCCTAACCATCTTAGGATACGGATGCGGCCCGACCGCCGAGCCGATGACGTAAAATACGCTCTCGATCTCGTTTACCCACGCCTGAATCGCCGCGGTGGTCGCCTCTTTGAGCGTTTTTAAGCCGGTGCCGATTTTGATTAAATTTGCACCCAAAAGCTGCATCCTAAAGGCGTTGAGCTGCTGGCGCGCGGCGTCGGTCTCGCCCATATACACATCGCACTCAAGCCCAAATAGCGCCGCTGCCGTCGCTGTCGCCACGCCGTGCTGGCCCGCGCCGGTTTCGGCGATGATCTTTTTTTTGCCCATTTTTTTGGCTAACAGCGCCTGCGCTAGGGCGTTATTGATCTTATGGGCGCCCGTGTGGTTAAGATCCTCGCGCTTTAGATAAATTTCATGCCCGTAGTACTCGCTAAGGCGCGCGGCGTGATATAACGGCGTCGGACGCCCCGCATATTCGCGCAACAAGTAGCCCAGCTCGTCTTTAAATTCCTTCGTCTGCGCTATGGTGTTGTACGCATCCTCCAACTCCTCGAGCGCAAACATCGCCGTCTCAGGCACGAACTGCCCGCCGAAACTCCCGAAATACGCCTTTTTATTCATCCTATCTCCTCGCATTAAATCGCAAGATTATATAAAATTTTGCGTTAAATTTCGCTTTTTTGACGGCACCTTTTGCGGCGCTATTTTAAAATTTATCGGATATACGGTCACAAAAAACGCGAGGCGCAAGATGGTAAATTTTAAAATTGTAGCTAATATTTTACTTGATGGGTAACCCTAACTTCGTAAATTTGAGTGATTTGTGAATTTATTTGCTTTCATTGCTAATATCGCTCTTTTTATAATTACCGATAGGACAAATCATATTGTCAGTATCTGTAAGTCTTAGTTTTTTCCACTCTTCAAAACTATTAACCCTAATCAAATTATGTGGGATTTTTGACGATTCATCAATAATTTCGAGGCACTCGCTCGTTTCTCTTTTAAAATACTGCATAATAAGGTGATTATCGTTATTTTCCAAAGCTTTTTTATGCATTTTGCTTTTAACTCAACATAATCACTATTACTTAGAGAATTTTTTGAAAAAAGCCGCATTGGAGCGCACTCACTAATTGCTTCCGTATAAATCATACGAAAAACAAAAAACGAAATAATTAGCATAAAAGGTAACAGGATAATATTTTTGTATCGTTTTAAAAATTTCATTTTATTGCCTTGTTGGGAATTTTTAAATTTTATAGTGCTTGATTTGGATCTGGGGTAGTTAGCGTTTATGCTTGAAAGCTTAGAGCCCTTGTAGCTTACGAGGTTATTTGCTTTTAATAAGCTCGCAACCATTATATTGACACAAAATAGGGCTACTATTAATTTCAAGCACTTATTCATATTTATTTTCATCAAAATTATAAAATTGAATATTCTCAAAATTTTCTAATTCAAGATAGTCCTCTCCTGCGACGTTAAAAATCTCTAACTCTTTTACACATTCGCCCCAGTGAAGTAGGAATTCCGTTTCATAGTGCGAATCGCTGGATACTAACATATCTATCGCCGGATATGGTATGCCTTCATAATCTAGTAAATTTTGATCCACTACTTCAAAGACAAAAGCCTTAAAGCCTGCGTCCTCCTCAATCTTTTTAATTCTTAAATTTTTAAGCTGCTTAATAAGTTTATCCTTACCGGGAAACTCATGCTTTAGCATAACATTTAAAAATTTATTTAGCTCCTCGCCAAAGGCAGGATTATTGAAGCTCTTTTCTTGGTCCACAATACGTTCCTGTGTTAATTTTATCCCGCGAAGCATCCATAAATAGATTATGAGTGTTTAGATATATATCAT
>CAJPSJ010000196.1 GCA_905373295.1 uncultured Campylobacter sp.
ATATGAGGATCACGGACGATGGTGTTATAAGCGGGCTGGCGTGAAATTTTATTTTCGGCGCGTCCATTTTTTTGCGCGCCCGCCTTGGGGTTTAAGCTTAGCTCACCGGTCTAGTCGCGATTTAAGCTTAGCATTCGTAGGCACTCAGATGAGAGCGGAGTAGAGTTACCGATTTACAAAATTTGGCTGAATTTGCTCGCTTGCGGATAAATTTTAAGCGCGGGATTTTACGGATCGGCTTTGATTTTTAAAAACAGAGGCGCATTTGACGAGAATTTGACATTAGGTTTGCCTTTTAAAATTTGACGAATTGCCCATAATTTCTCGCCAAAGCGGATAAAATTGCTTGCCTTTTTGGCAAACCGCCGCTAATCGTAAATTTGAGATTTTTACGTCAAATTTAGGGGAAAATCGACGTAACGTATTTTGGCGTTTTTATTGATCAAATTTGCCTAGGCAAGCCAAAAATCCTGCGCGAAACAGAGCTAAATTTTAACCTTCTCCCACGGCTCGATCCCGCCTGCAACCTCCTCAAAAATACTCGCGATTTCTATATCTTTTACGCTTAAATTTCGCTCGTAAGCCTTGACATCGCGCATTTTTAGCTTCTTTTGTAAAAAGGCGAATTCATACTCGATCTGACCGCGAGCGACGCTGATTTTAGCCAAATTTCGCGCGTCAAATTCGCCCACCTTTGCGGCGTCAAATTTATACCCGCGAGCGCAGCCCTCCTCATAAACTTCCGCCAGATACGCATTTGCCGCCTCTAGCGCGTTTTCGTGCGCGTAAAAGCGGTCAAGCTGCGGGTGATTTTTATAGCCCTTAGTAAGCCCAGCCAGCACGTTTTTGGCTAGCAGCGCCTCTCGCCAAAGTGCGACTAGCCCCTTTGCGTCGAGATATTTAAAGCTTATCGTCCAAAGTCTCATTTTCGCCTTTCGTTAAATTTCGTCGTCAAATTCGGCGCGCTTTGCGCCGCAGCCTGAGCGGCGATAAATTCGCGCCTTAAATTTAGCTAGGCTCTACCGAAGCTAAAATTTTACCTCGCCTTGCATTTAAATTTACCCGCTCATTGCAGCTTGCCTCTGCATAGCACGGGGATCTTTTCTACGACCTCGCCGCCGCTAATGAGATAGGCGAACTCGTGTAAATTTACGACGGGACAGATGTGGTTCGGATAAATTTCGAGCCGATCGCCCACGCGCACGGCGTCTCGCAGCGCTCTGTCGTAGATGATCGCGTGCTCGTCGTAAACGCCGTTCACCCACACATCCGTGCCCTTTATGCGCCCAAGCCCGGGCGTTGCCGTAAAGCCCTCGGTGCGCCTTTGCTGCGTGAGCCCCTTGGCGCCGATGTCGGTGATGATGCGATCCGCCGTAGGTCTGCTGATGACGGTCGTAAGGATGCTAGCCGCGTTCATCGAATAATCGCCGTACGCCTGCGCCTGCGAGGCGTCCATAAAGATATAGGTGCCCGGGCGGATCTCGGTGACGCCTTTTAAAATTTCAAAATCATTTATGAGCGAGGGCGTCGAGCCGATACTAACGACGCGTGCGGGCAGAGCCAGCTCGCACGCGATATCCGCAAACTCCAGCGTGCGGCGCTGCGCGGCTAGGTGGATGCGCTCGCACTCGCTCTTATCGGTGGCTTTGTAGGAGTGACCGTCGTGGGAGAATACGCCGCGGAATTCTATATTTTTACAGCCTTTTAGAAATTTTATAAACGCCGCGAAATCCTGCTTTTCTACGAAGCCCGAGCGATTTTCGCCCACTTCGATCTCGGCAAGCACGCAGGCCTTTGTGCCGCTACGCTCAAAGGCGCGTTCTATCAGGCGCGCCTGCTCTATGCTATCTGCGCCGAAGCTTAAGTTTATCCCTGCGCGCAAAAGCGCGATGATGCGCTGAAATTTCAGCTCGCCAACGATCTCGTTTGCGATAAATATATCTTTCAGCCCGTTTGCTGCCATGATCTCGGCCTCGCCCGTTTTGGCGACCGTGATGCCAGCAGCGCCGAGGCTTTTTTGCAGCTTCGCGAAATAGGGCATTTTGTGCGTTTTGGTGTGTGGGCGCAGGCTCACGCCCGCGGCGTCCGCGTAGCTTTGCATCTTTTGCAGGTTGCGAAGCACGATTTCGCGATCAATCAGCAGCGCCGGCGTGTCGATGTCGGATACTTTCATAAGCTTCCTCCTCTTTAAATTTACGAAATTTTAATTCAGCCGCGCTTAGTGGCTACGCCCGTTTTGCAGCGCCTAAATTTTAAAATTTGGCGCCGCTTGCGAAAGGCGGAATTTAGCTATCACTTGCAAGGGGCGAAATTTACCTGTCGCTTGAGAAAAACGGAATTTGCGCGTCGTAAATTTAGCGCCGTTTGCGAAATAGTGGCTTGCTCACTGCAAATTCGGCGCCCTTTGCGAAACGTTTAAATTTGGCGAGCAAATTTGCGTTTCCGTGCCACGCAAAGCAGCGCCGGTAAAAACAATACCGCGCGCTGCATGAAAAAGTCAAAATAAAATTCTAAAATGCGCTGAGTAAAAATCAATATGCGCGCCGTACCGCTAGGCTCACGGAGTTTTCAGCTCCGCTTCACGCCGTTTTATTCCTCGTGCGCCTGTTTTTATTGCGGCGCATATTCGCGTTAAATTTTTCGGCGAGCGACCCGGCGGACTAGCCGTTTTGCGCTGCTGTCTCTGTTTCCGCGCCGCCGCCCGCATTTTTTGATAAATCTCGTTTGCACCGTCGCCAGTGTTTTTTACTAAAGCTCGTTTTGCGCCGCACGCTGCACATCGCTGCCTATTTTCACGCCGCCGCTCGTTTCCGCAGCGGCACTTCATTTCTAGCACGCCTCGCGATTTTCTATTTTTTATCTTGAAGCACCTTGTCGCGCCATTTTGAGTTTGCTTTATTGTCGGTCGCTACGTCTTTGGATATCTCGGCTGCCGCTTCGAAATTTTTACTCACGCCCTCTTTGGAATTCTCGTATTTTAGGGCGTTTTCGCTTTTGATACCGATGCTTCGCGCTTCGCTTGCGGCGTCGATATTAGCGCCCAAAAAGATAAATTCCCAGTCGTATTTTTCCTGCTTGTCGCTAATCATCTTCTTAATCTGCGCTTTGGAGTATTCGCGGCTTGAGTTTTCCATCCCGTCGGTGATGATGACGAAAAGCACGCGATTGTTTTTGGCATAGATGTCTGGTACCCGCTCGATACGTGCTATCGTGCTGCCGATCGCATCTAGCAGCGCGGTATTGCCGCCGGCGTAGTACTCTTTGGATGTTAGGTTTTCGACCTTTTTAAGCGGTGTGCGGTCGTGGATGACATTAAATTTCGTATCGAAAAGCACGGTCGTGACGCTGGCGTCGATCCCCTCTTTGCGCTCCTTTTCTATCATCGAGTTAAATCCGCCGATCGTGTCGCTCTCAAGCCCGCTCATCGAGCCTGATTTATCTAAGATCAGCACCAATTCCAGGTGATTTACGCCGTCTTTATGATTAGGCGGCGTCTCTAGCTCTGCGCTTTTGGCAAACAATATGCCCGCAAGCGCGGCAACAAGAAGGATGATTTTTTTCATAGGGGCTCCTTTGTTAAAATTTTGTTATTTTACTATTGTATCGCTTAAGCAATGAAATTTTATCGCTAAAGCTTCGCCGCACGCCCCTGCTACGTAAATTTTAATACGAAATTTTGTCGTGGAATTTTAACGTATCCTTACGCACGGCACCGCAAAGTTCGGCGTGACATAGAATTCTGCATGGCGCAGAATTTCGCTGTGGAATTTTAAAGGCGTAGAATTTTATGCAGCATGGAATTTTGCGTGCAAATTTTATGCTGCACGGAATTTTATGGCGCAAAATTCCACGTGGCATGGAATTTATGGAATTTGCGCCGCCGCAAAATCAAACGTCTGCGGATCTGCTCCGTTTTGTGCTGAGGTAGCTTCCGATCTCGCTTATCAAAACGCCAGATAGGATGAGCGTCGCGCCTAAAATTTGCATCGCGCTTAGCCTCTCGCCGCCCACGAATACGCCCATAATGCCCGCCGTTAC
>CAJPSJ010000197.1 GCA_905373295.1 uncultured Campylobacter sp.
CGAATGCCACGATCAGCGCGCCGCTTGCGAAGGGATCGAGCGTGCCGCTAAAGCCCGCCTTTTTCACGCCGTATTTGCGCTTAAGAGCGCTTAAAAATTTATTGCTGCCGATGCCCGCGGGCTTATCCGCCAAAAACAATCTATTCATAAGAGCCGATCTTTTCCACGAAATTCGACATTATCACGCGCGAAATTCCGCCGAAATTTATAGTGAGTCGGTCGCCGTTTACCGCCGTGATCTGTCCGATCCCAAATAGCTTGTGTTTGATCAGCTCGCCCTTGCTAAAGCCGCTGCTTTGCTCGCGCGGCGGCTCTTTAGCCACCAAACCCGCCTCGGCTATAAATCTGCTAGCATCGAGCCTCTCGCGCTTGCCGCGATAAAAGCGGCTAGCGGCAAAGCTAAGCGTGAGAGTGCGTTTGGCGCGCGTAATCGCTACGTATGCGAGCCTGCGCTCCTCCTCGATGTCATTGCTGTCACCCAAAAGCGGGAAAAAGCCCTCCTCCAGTCCGATTACGAAAAGATGCTCGAACTCAAGCCCCTTGCTTGCGTGCACGCTCATTATGTTTATCGCATCGCCCATAATGGCGTCCTGATCGCTAAGAAGGCTCAGCTCGTTTAAAAATTCCGCCAGATCAAAATCGGGCTTATTGCTCGCCTCGTCTTTTAACATCGCCAAAAACTCGTCGATATTTGCGACTCGGTCGGCGCCGTCCGGAAGCGAGGCATAGTAAGCCTTTAGCCCGAAAGCGGGCTCCAGCGCGTCTATTTTTTTGATCGTATCGGCTAGCGCGGAGATAGAAGTGATGCCGCTTTTAAGCTCCGCTAGAGCCTGCGCCGCTTTGGCGCTAAGCCCCGCATCCGGCTCGCTAAAAGCGTCAAATAGACTGATAAGTCGCAGGCGCGAAAGCTCCTCGAGCTTTGCCAGCGAGACCTTGCCGATGCCGCGCTTGGGCACGTTTATGATCCGCCTCATCGAAAAGTCGTCGTGCTCGTCATTTACTAAGCGTAGATAGGCGATCGTATCCTTAATCTCGGCGCGCTCGTAAAATTTCACGCCGCCTACCATTTTGTACGGGATTTTGGCGCGATTCAGCCCCTCTTCCAACGCGCGCGAAAGAGCGTTTACGCGGTAAAGCACAGCGATTTCAGAGGGCGCTACGCCGCTTGCGAGCAGCTTTTTGATAGCTTCTGCAATCTTTGCCGCCTCGATGCCCTCCTCGTCTGAACGCAAAATTTCGATCTTTTCGCCGCCGCCGTTCATGCTAGTAAGGCTCTTGCCGAGGCGGTTTTTGTTGTGCGAAATGAGCTCGTTTGCGGCATTTAAAATTTCATCCGTGGAGCGGTAATTCTGCTCGA
Source organism: uncultured Campylobacter sp. (assembly GCA_905373295.1). GTDB lineage: Bacteria > Campylobacterota > Campylobacteria > Campylobacterales > Campylobacteraceae > Campylobacter_B. The sequence goes on from CAJPSJ010000197.1 coordinate 1,358, forward strand.
GTTTGATAAATTTTACGTTTGAGAACTGATCTTTAAAATTTAGAATATTTTCTATCCGCGCGCCGCGCCAGCCGTAGATACTCTGATCGTCATCGCCCACTACTACGAGGTTTTCGTGCGCGGTGCAGAGCTTTTGCAGCAGTTTGAATTGAATGTCGTTGGTATCCTGATACTCATCGACCGTGATGTAGGCGTAACGGCGCGAAATTTCATCGCATAATGCGTCGTTGGCGCTTAAAATTTTATACGGCAAGATCAGCAGATCATCGAAATCCACCAGATTATTCGTCGCCAAATACGCCTCGTAGCGTTTATATGCATCAGCGCAATGCACGTAAAATCCGCTATACATCCTGCTTAGCTCATCGTCCTCGCCCTTTAGAAGCTCGTCGATATCTTTGGGGCCGATCAGAGAATTTTTGTAGGTTGAAATTTTAGCCGCCAATAGCGACGTTGGCAAATTTATCTCAAAGCCCTTGATGATCTTTTTCTTATCGTCGGTATCGATCACTTGGAAGTTTGCGCTACGTCCAAGCTCGCTAATATGAAATTTCAAAAACAAAAGCCCGAATTTATGAAAGGTGCACAGAAGCGGCATGCTGCTTAAATTTAGCCCGCTTATCAGATTAAGCGCTCGCGAGCGCATCTCGGCGGCGGCTTTGTTCGTAAACGTAAGCGTGAGAGTATTCTCCGCAGGCACGCCGTTTGATAGCAAATAGGCAAGGCGCGCGGCGATCGTTTTAGTTTTGCCGCTGCCCGCACCCGCTAAGATTAACATCGCTCCGTCCACGTGGCTCGCAGCCTCGCGCTGAGCGGGATTAAGACCTTCTAAAATATCGCTCATTTTGAGAAAATTTTACGCGATTTTTCGCGCTTAAGCCACTCGGACTCGGGCTGGGAGAAATTTACCGCGATGGGCTTGCCGTCCACGACGATCTGCAAAACCGCGTAAAACGGCACTCTAAGCGTGCTTGCAAAATCCTGCGGCCCAAAGCCCGCCTCGAAAACCAGCTCATCCTTGCTAAGATGCGCGCTAGAAAGCGTGTATTCCTCCAACTGCAAAAAGATCGCGGGCATTTTGAAGCTTTTTAAAATTTCCTCCGGCAGCGGCGGGTCAAATTTTATCTGATCCGTCCTCGCAACGATGCCAAATCCGCATCCAAGAGCTAAAACGTAATCCAAAACCGCGCCTATATGTGCGCTGCTCGCAGCGATAAATTTATCGTCTTTTAAAATTTTATCTATCATCCTAACCCCTCACAAACTCATCTACAAGCGTCGCGACCTGCTCTATTCCGATGCGCCAAAACTCGCTTTTATTGGTGTCAAAGCCGAATTTCGCCACTAGCTTTTGCGGCGCGTCGCTGCCGCCCGAGCTTAAAAACTCGGTGTAAATTTGAACGAAATTTTCGAGCCTGCCGCTCTTATACAGCCCGTAAAGCGCGAGCACCAAAAGCTGCGCGTAGGCGTAGGAGTAGCAGTAAAACGGCGAGTGGATGAAGTGCGGGATGTAGCTCCACCAGCTTTTGTAATGATCCTGCAAGATCAGCTCGCCGGCAAACATCTTGCGCGATTCCTCCATCCAAAGCTCACCCACCTGCTCAACGCTTAGCTCATCCGCACTCGCATGCACGCGCCGCTCAAAGGTCGTAAATCCGATCTGGCGGTAAAGCGTCGCGAAGATATCCTCGATCTTTGCCGCAAGCATCGCTCTTAGCGCGGTCTTATCGCTTGCGGTCTGCGAGGGCGTATCCGTATCGCGCGCCGCGTATTCGCACGAACTCGCAGAGCCTTGCGAGGCGGCATGTTTTACGGCGTGCTCGTTTGGAATTTCACCGCCCTGAGCCTCTTGCGAAGCGCTGTGTTTAAAATTTTGTGAGCCATCCGAGGCGGCACCGCTTTTGAAATTTGGCGAGCCGTTTAAATTTGAAAAATTTTCGCGCATATAATCAAACACCAGCATCTCGCAGAAAACCGACGCAGTCTCGGCCGTCGTTAGCGGCGTGAAGGAGTTAAAATAGCCCACGCCGTAGCTTAGATACTGATGTATCGCGTGCCCAAGCTCGTGCGCGAGGGTAAATACGTCGCGGCGCTTGCGTGTGAAATTTAAAAGCACGAAAGGGTGCGTATCGCGCGAGCCCGAATGCGAAAACGCTCCGCTTTGCTTATTTTGCGCGGGCATCGCGTCGATCCAATTTCGCTCAAACGCGATCAGCGCGATCTGCTTAAATTTAGGGCTGAATTTTTCAAATGCCGCAAGCACGATCTGCTTAGCCTGCTCGAAGCTAAACTCGCTCTCATCGCCGCTAAGCGGCGCGTATCTGTCGTAATCATACAGCGCGTCGTAGCCTAAAATTTCGCGCTTTTTGGCGTAAAATTTGCCGACTAGAGCGAAGCTTCGCTCCGTCTCTGCGATCAGCGCATCAACGCTTGCGATGTTTATCTGATTTTCCTCGTGCATCACCGCCTCGGCTTTATCGTAGCCGCGCAGCTCGCAGCGAATTTTAAGATCGGTTTTGATCATATTGTAGATGTAGCCGAGCAGGTGGGAATTCTGCTCTAGCACCGCACTTAGCGAGGCTGCGGCGTCCTTTCGCACCTCGCGATCGGAGCTATGAAGCAGGCTTAAAATTTCCTCCTCGCCAAGCTTGCGCCCGCGAAAATCAAAGCTCA
>CAJPSJ010000198.1 GCA_905373295.1 uncultured Campylobacter sp.
GACGAGCACGACGCGAATGCGCAAAATTTTAAACGTATCGACGAGAACACCTTCGAGTTTAGAGGCCGCTTTGAGATCGAAGGCGTCGAGGAGGTGATGGGCATCGACTTCGACGAAGAGACCGAACAGCTAACGATCGGCGGCTACGTCTTTAATCTCTTCGGCAGCCTACCTGAAATCGGCGATAAAATAAGCGATGAAAACTGCGATTACGAAGTGCTGCGAATGGATGGCACGAGGGTCTCGCTAGTAAAAGTCACCAAAAAGCACGAGCGGGAGTTGCGCGATAAAGATGATGCTCTGGGCGAAGCGAAATAAGCACCTTTAGTTTAACTGTGTAGTAAGAATGCCCCATCTTGGCGAGATTCTAGTAAAATTTTAATATCGCTAATTTAGGGTCGTCTTTCTCGTCGCAAGAGAAATCTTACGATTTAAATTCAATTATAATTTATATATATTGATTATAATTTTAAAAACTTCTTAGGAAAGGATTAACTATGGAATTTCGTATCGAAAAAGACACGATGGGTGAGGTGAAGGTTCCAAATGAGAAATATTGGGGAGCGCAAACGCAGCGTAGCCGCGAAAATTTCGAGATTGGAGTAGGGCTGGAGACGATGCCAAGGGAGGTCATAGAGGGCTTTGCCTATCTAAAAAAGGCGTGCGCGCTGGTTAATCGTAAGCTAGGCCGCCTAGACGAGCCTCGCACCGAGGCGATCGCGCAGGCGTGCGATGAAATTTTAAACGGCAAGCTGGACGGAAATTTCCCTCTAGTCGTGTGGCAGACGGGCTCGGGTACGCAGTCGAATATGAATTTAAACGAGGTCGTCTCAAACCGCGCGATGGAGATTTTGGGGCTAAATTTCCGCGATAAGGCGGCGCTGGACGCCAAAGACGCAAAATTCGTGCATCCAAACGATCACGTAAATAAAGGTCAGAGCTCAAACGATACCTATCCTACGGCGATGCGAATAGCCTTTGTGCAGCAGCTTCAAAAAAAGCTGCTGCCAGCGATAGAAAAACTTGAAGCGACGCTAGATAAAAAGACTGCCGAGTTTGCGGGGATCGTAAAGATCGGCCGCACTCACCTGCAAGACGCCACGCCGCTCACGCTCGGGCAGGAATTTAGCGGCTACGCGCATATGCTAAAGGCGAGCAAGGCACAGATCCTAGCTACCATGCCGTTTTTGCAGGAGCTCGCTATCGGCGGCACCGCGGTGGGCACGGGGCTAAACTCGCACCCGAAATTTAGCGAGATGGTAAGCGACGAGCTAAACGCGCTAACGGGCACGGCGTTTAAATTTAAATCCCATCCGAATAAATTTCACGGCCTAACCAGCCACGATGCCGAGGTGTTTTTAAGCGGCGCGCTAAACGGCCTGGCGGCAAATTTGATGAAGATCGCAAACGACGTGCGCTGGCTGGCAAGCGGGCCAAGATGCGGCATCGGCGAGATAAACATCCCCGAAAATGAGCCCGGAAGCTCGATAATGCCGGGCAAGGTAAATCCGACGCAGTGCGAAGCCGTCACGATGGTAGCCGCACAGGTAATGGGCAACCACGTCTCAATCTCCGTCGCCGCAAGCCAGGGAAACTTCGAGCTAAACGTCTTTAAGCCGGTGCTCACGTACAACCTCATCCAAAGCATCCGCCTGCTAAGCGACGCGATGAATAGCTTTGAGAAACACTGCGCTTGCGGCATCACGGCAAACGCCGCGAAAATCGACAAGCTACTGCACGAGAGCCTAATGCTCGTAACCGCGCTAAATCCGCACATCGGCTATGCAAATGCCGCCAAGATCGCGAAAACCGCGCACCATAATGGCACGACGCTGCGCGAGGAGGCGATAAAATCAGGCATACTGACCGCCGAGGAATTTGACGCGTGGGTGGTGCCCGAGGATATGATCGCGCCGAAGGAATAAATTTTAGTCGCTTGACTTTTTGGGCTCGGCAGGGTTTGCTCCGCGGAATTTCTCTTTGGCTCGGCGAGATTAGGGCGTTTCAGTAAAATTTGATCGTTTCGATAAATTTTGATTGTTTCGACGAAATTTGATTGTTCTGCGTGACGTGCTCGCCTTGAGTGATTTCGCAGAGCTTGTCTTGCACGGTTTTGCCGAGTTTACTTTAAAGCGATTTTGCCGAGCCTGATTAAAATCCGTAAATTTGAGAGCGAAATTTGCGGATTAAATTTACTTTGGTAACGCGGCTCTTGCGGTTCGCTAAAATAGCGAAATTACCGAAGCGGAAGCTGCCTTTTGCCTTTAAATTTCTATCCGTCATTTCGCGCCCCGCCAAATACATATCAAAACCGCCGCTAAGATTAAATTTTAAATGCTTCGTAAGCGCCCAAAGGATAAAATGCGCCAAAATTTTACAAAACGGAGATTTTATGAGAGACTACGGTAAAGAGCATGCGGACAAGCCGTTGATCGTCGAGAATAATTGGTTTTTACGCGCCGAAATTACCGGTATGATTTCATGCATTATATTTTTTGTCCTAGCCCTACTAATTTTGATCTGTTCATCTCCTGAAGATGCTATGAGGGAGTTTTCTAGAAGGACTGGAATAACGATAGCATGTTCCGGAATTTTATATGTTATTTTTGGTCATTTGAAATTTTTACGCTCTTTAACTAAAAATAAAACTTACAGTAAAATTTATGATGATCGCATAGAATATGAATTTATCGACTATCAGGGCAACAAAGATCTGCTAACCGTGCCGTTATCCGGGAGCGAAATAATTACACATGCCTATATTCCGATTTTTGGAACTTTTCATCCAGAAAATCGCGACTCCGTAGATAAGATGTTCTACCCGTTAAATTTTATTCTAAATTCCATTAGAAGCCTGATTTTTTACACCCTATCTCTTTTTAAAATACGGAAATATCTAATATTCAGATTTGACGACTTATTTATCTGCGTAGAAAGCAATCCGTCTATCAACGAGAGATTTAAAAGTGCGGGATTTAATAAAGGTACTTTAGTATGCAGCTTAATTAGCCATAATACAAAAATTTTTGATAAGGAGATTGAGGATGCCTGAGAACAATGCAACGCGACACGAAATTTCCGATAAAGCAAAAGCCGCTATTTCAATGGCAAAATAGCAACCGTAGCGGATTGTTTCTATGCACTGAAGAGAAATTAGGGCGCCGTAGCGCCCTAAATCCCTACTTCGCCCCTTTAGGCGGCATAAATGCGGTTAGTTTGATATCCTCGCCCGCCTTGTGTTTATAAAGCTCGATATTTACTAACGCCGTGTGGGAGATGTTGCCGTTGGCAAGCTCACTCGTAGGCAGATCGATCGTAAGCACGTTCGGATTTCCGTTTTTGCAAAGACCCTCGGCGTTAGGATCGTACCACGCGCCTTCGAAGATCTGCACCACGCCGCGCATTATGTCATCGCTTACGTTGGCTCCCGCCAAAATTTCGCCGCGAGCGTTAAACACGCGCACCAGATCGCCCTGCTTAATGCCGAGCTCCTTAGCGTCCTCGGTATTGATCAGTACCGGCTCGCGACCTGCAACGGCGTATCTCTTACGATTTGAGGTATTGCTCTGCTGCGAATGCAAGCGGTCATACGGATGGATGCTAAGCAGATGGAATTTCGCGGGCTTTTCCTTCATGCCCAGCCACTCGACGGGCTCGAACCACATCGGATGCGCGCCGCAGTCTTTGTAGTTCATAGCCTCTATCGTATCGGAGTAAATTTCGATCAGCCCGCTAGGCGTCCCCAAAGCCTCCAAAACGGGATCGTTTCTAAAATCCTCAAACGTCACGTAGGCGGCACTTTCAGGCGTCTCGTAAAATTCCGTCGGCTCGTTTTTCTCCCACCACTGCTCAAAGCTCGGCATCTGCATACCCAAAGCGGTGTTTGCGTTCACGGCGCTCGCCGCCCCTTCGTAAAATTCTTTGATCCAATCCATCTCCGTTTTGCCGCCGTCCGTATAAACCTCGGCAAGTCCGTCAGCGTAGGCCTTGCAAAGGTCGGTAAAAATTTGATAATCGTCCTTCGCGCCG